>NZ_CAXUNQ010000080.1:0-12667 GCF_964252615.1 uncultured Bradyrhizobium sp. | reverse complement strand
AAAACTGGCACGATACAACGACCCGAGCGTTGCAAGTGCCGTTCCGATCCCGGCCCCCAACAATGCGAGGCTCACATGACGATGACGATGACCAAGCAACGGGATGTCGCAGACGATCTTGAATTCTTCAACGAGAAAGGATTCATGGGCCCGCTGAAGCTCTGGGAGCCGGAGCAGATGACGGCCTGGTGGAAGACGCAGCGCGCCGCGTTACTTGACCCGGTCAAGGGATCCCGCGCGCCCTTTCCGGGCAACCCGATGAACTATGACCGTCACCTTGATATTTCCGGGCTGAGCAAGCTGATCAGCGAACCGGCGATCGTCCGCAGATTTCAGGCTATTCTTGGCACCGACATCCTGTGCTGGCGTACCGAATTCTTTCCGAAAAAGCCGGGCGATCCGGGAACCGGCTGGCATCAGGTCGAAACCTACGCCATCGGAGAAACGACCAAGGGCATGCTGGAGCCCAGCGCGAGGAGCGAAGGGATTCCGATGGAACTGACCGCGTGGGTCGCGTTCACCGAAGCGACGATGGAGAACGGATGCCTCAAATTCCTGCCCGGCAGTCATAAGACCTGGCATTATGACGAAACCGCCTACATGAAACACGTGACCTCGAAGTCCGATGCCAGCGGCGGCGATCACACCTTCTTCGGCTACGACTACAATGATATCAAGGTCAAGCCGGAATGGAATCCGGACGAGGAGGAAGTCGCCCATATGGTGATGCAGCCCGGTGAGTTCGTCATCTTCACGGCGCGGTGCGTCCATGGATCGAATCCGAATGTGAGCCGGAAGCAAAGAATGGGATTCTCCATCAGGGTGGTGCCGGCCCACGTCAAGGTCTATTCGGGAATGACGGAATTCAACGAGTTCGGCCATCACTTCGACCTCTCCCAGCATGGTTGCGTGCTGATCGCCGGCGAAGACCGATACCGGCACAATCGCATCAAAAAACAGAATGCATGGGGAGAGCCGTTCACGACGCGCTAGAAATCCGCGGAATGGCGCTGGGGCGCGCGACGGCGCGTCGGACAACTGATACCTGACAGCGAGGTACGAGATGGATGCGTTCGGAACAAACGATCATTGGAACTACAAGGTCGTGCGAAATCACGAGGAACAGTACGCCATCTGGCCCGTGCACATGGCGGATGCGCCAGGCTGGATCGACGAGGGAACGCGGGGGACCAAGGACCTGTGCCTTGGCCGTATCCGCGACATCTGGAAGGACATGCGGCCTTTAAGTCTCAGGCAGCAAATGAGATAGGACGGGGTCGCGCGAGCGACCGCGGTGCGGCGGGCGGACGCCGCGCAAGCAAGGCAAGCCGACCGCGAAGGATCGATCAAGGGAGCACGCCAACATGCGAACGCAACGGATCGGAAAGCTGGATATCGAGCAGGATCGCCTATCCAAGGAACTGGAGCGCTGCAATCACTTCGAATACAGCGCCGCCTACAACGATTTCCTGTGCGGTCAGTGGCGCAGCGCGATGTTGTGGAACCGCACCGGCGACCCCGACGAGTCGCACATCTCCACCTACGAAGGCGATGTCGTGAAGACGAAATACGCCGCGCAACTGCCCTACTTGACGAGCCTCGTCGAGCGCTCGTTCAATTTGAAGCACCTGCGGTTCGCGAGGATCGCAATACTCACCCCACGCAGCGTGATTATTCCCCACCGCGACCTGCTGGAGCTCGATGCTCCGATGCACCGCATGCACATTCCGCTGATCACCAATCCCGACTGTTACAGCTCGGAGGACAATGTGGTCTATCAGATGCGCTTCAGCGAGGCGTGGTTTCTCGATGCGGCGAGGATGCATAGCGCGGCATCGTTTTCCGATCTCGACAGGATGCATCTGATTCTCGATTTTGCAAACGTCGAAGACCCAAAGGCACTGCTTAATTTCAGCACCAACGGCGCGACCGGCATTCCGGCCGAGAATATCTACCGGCGGGCCGATTTGAGCGCCGAGGAGCGGGATACCATGCTGTCGCTGTCGCGGCTGATAAACATGGAGAACTACAAGGACATCTTTGCCATCCTGATCAAGAACTACTTCCGCAGGGAACTCGGCAGCGAAACGGTCTGGGATCTGATGAGCGCGATCTCGACAAACTGCCGTAATCAGGAGGTTCAACGGCACACCGAGCGACAGAAGGAATATTTTCTGCTACGGCGGTGATGCCGCTCGCATCCCGGCAGTTGCCGATGGGCCCATCCGAACGCCACGACGCACAACTATCGCTTGTACGTCCAAAGGTTGCATTACTTTAGCCGCTACCCCTATACTAGCGCGTCGTTGCGGCGCCGACGAAGTGGCGGCCACCTGCGGCGTAGCCGCTACGGCGAAGGGCCACGTCGGCGAAGGACAAGGAGTCGATCGGTACGTTTGAAGGATTGTTGGATCACCGGCTCCAGAGGTTCAGATGGCTTATCCGCAACACAACCGAGATGTTCAGCCCGCGCCGACCGCAAGGGAGACGGGAATCACCATTCCCGGCGCTGGGCCGGCCGATGCGGCCGCGAACCCTTTCGCCCGGCTTCACAAACTCGATCGCTCCGAGCGCGGTCGCGTACTCGCCGAACTTGTCGGGCTCGACGCAGCGGAACGCGGCTCGCTTGACGCCGGGCTTTCTGCCGATCAGGCCGATACCATGATAGAGAACGTGGTCGGCCGATACGCGCTGCCGCTCGCGGTTGCGGCTAATTTCCTGGTCAACGGCCGTGACGTGGCGATCCCCATGGTGCTCGAAGAACCGAGTGTGGTCGCGGGCATCAGCTACGCGGCCAAGCTGGCTCGCGCGGGTGGCGGCTTTTTAACCAGCAGCAGCGAATCCATCATGATCGGCCAAATCCAGGTCATGGATCTGGTCGACATCGACGACGCAGTGAAAAAAGTTCTTGCTGCGCAATCTCAATTGCTGGACGCGGCGAACCGCCACCATCCTACCATTCAAAAGCTCGGCGGCGGGGCCAAGGGGATCGAGTGCCGGCCTCTGCGGGAGACGCTGGCCGGTCCCATGCTCATCGTACATATTTTATACGACTGCTGCGACGCGATGGGCGCCAATGCGGTGAATACCGCGGCGGAAGCCGTAGGCCCGTTGATCGAAAGCATTACCGGCGGGCGGGTGAACCTGAAAATCCTGTCGAACTTGACGGATCGGCGGACCGCGCGCGCCGAATGCCTGGTGCCGGTTGATTTGCTGGCAAAAAACGGAATGCGCGGCGATGAGGTGGCGCGATCGATATTCGAAGCGTCGGCTTTCGCGGCGGCTGATCCCTACCGGGCTGCGACGCACAACAAGGGAATCATGAACGGCATCGACGCCGTCGCCATTGCGACCGGAAACGACTGGCGCGCGTTGGAGGCCGGAGCGCATGCATATGCCGCGCGCGACGGACGATACACCAGCCTGAGCCTATGGTCGCTGGTCAAGAGCGATCACCGCGATCTCAAATGCGGGCAAGGCCATGAACGGCCGCTGCCGGATACGTCTTCGCGCGACCGCGGCCCGATCGCCTGTCTGCACGGGGTTCTGGAAATGCCGATGAGCGTCGGCACCGTCGGCGGCGCCACCCGGGTGCATCCGACGGCACGAGCGGCGATGAAGATCCTCGGTCAGCCGCACGCGCGCCAGCTCGCAGAAATCCTGGCCGCGGTGGGTCTCGCCCAGAATTTCGCCGCCATCCGGGCGCTTGCTTGTGAAGGACTCCAGCGCGGCCACATGCGCATGCACGCACGCCAAGTCGCCATGGCGGCCGGAGCGACTGCCGCGCAGATCCTGCAGATCTCCGAAAGGATGGTCGACGAAGGCGTCATCAGGGTCGAACGCGCGCGTGAATTCATGTCCGAGCAATGAAGCAGTTGGTCCGCCCCGGGAACCGGTTTTCATGACAACAGCCGCCGTGACATCAACTGACAGTCGCGAAGATACGTTTGTTAAGGGTCTGCTGTTTGTCGTGGCGCTCCTCGGCTACTTCGTTCCCCTGATCCTGCCTATCCTTGCGCGCGACATCGCCCGCGATCTCCACATCGATATTTCGAATATCGGCTTTCTCGTCGGGGTCCAGGGGGTTTTGGTCGGATTGGCATCGCTGGTCATCGGACCGCTGTCCGACAGTTACGGCCGCAAGCGCGTCCTGTCGTTTTTCGTGATGGCGAATGCGCTCGGCGTGATCGCGTTTTCGCAAACGTGGGACCAATGGTCCCTGTATGCGCTCGGCGTAGTGAGCGCCGTCGGCTTCGGTCCCCTTATCTTCTGCTCGCTGGCCTATGCGGGAGACTATTTCGCCGAGAACAAGCAAGGCTCCGCGGTCGGCCTCATCACCGGCGCCTTGTGGGCGAGTGTTATTCTGGGCGTGCCGCTTGGCGTGATCCTGATCGAAATGCCGCTGTTCGGATGGCGAGCGGTGTTTGTCGGCCTCGGGCTTTTGTCGTTCGCCGCCGGCCTGGTCAGCATGGCGCGTTTGCGCAACATCCCGACCGGTGGCAAAACAATCCAGATCCGGCGGATTCTCGTCAAGTATACGTCGTTCCTGCGCGAACGCCGGCTGCTCGGATTTCTCGCGATTTTCCTCATTATGCGTGTCGGCGTCGGCATGTACCTTACCTACGGGCCGCCCTATTTGTTCATTTCCCGCGCCTTCCCGCCGACGGGTTTCGCAACCATCTACCCGGTTTGTGGAGTTGCGGCGCTGGCGAGCAGCATTCTGGCCAGCCGTCTCGCGGACCGTATCGGCCGAACCACCTTGGTTGTGGTTTCGAACCTGTCGATCATCGTCTCTATCTTCATGTTCGTGCATCTTCCGACCACGCCGTCCACCATCTATTGGGTAATGATGGCGGTCTGTTCGCTCTACATGGTGAGCGAGTCGTTGCGGATGGCAACATTGCAAGCCGAGGCGGTATCGACGGTCGGCAAGGAGTCGCGGGGCGCGTTTCTTGGCGCCGTCAGCTTCCTGCTCTATTGCGGTACGGCGGCCGGCGCATTTCTCGGCGGCGTGATCCTCGACGTATTCAAGCGAGACCAGCTCGGCTCGTCCGGCGATCCGCTCGCCAGCGGCTATACGTTCATCGTCTACGTCACCGCCGTCCTCTGGGCGGTCACCGTGGTTCTGGTGCTTTACTATACCAAGCAACGCCGGTCCATCGTCGCGACCGAAACAACGACTTTATGAATCCGGCACGGCGTCGACAGCCGGTGTCTTGCGCAAGGTAATTCATGGATCTCGGGAAATTCAATTATTCGCGGATCGGTTCCGGACCGCCCGTCTTGTTCGTGAATGGCGTATATCAGCGCCGGCAGGCCTGGGAGCCTATCGCCAATGCGCTCGCTTCCTCGTTCGAGGTGATCCTGTTCGATTTCCCTAATCAGAGCCTGGATCTGAATGGCGGTTCCGCCGATCCGTCGTTTGATCGCCCGGAGCAGTACGAAGGCTATGTGCTCGAACTGCTCGAGGCGCTATCGCTCGACCCTGGGGACGTGATGGCGTGCGGCCTGTCGTTCGGCTCGGGCTTATTGCGGAGCTTGCACCTGCGGCGCAACGTCGATTTCAAGAAACTCGTTCTGATGGGAGCCTACCCGCCCGAATTGACGGGATTCAACAAACTGTTCAACAAGGTTTTCAAGCAGACCCTGGAGACGCACGGACTCGATTGCTATGCCAGCATGATATGCTTCTGGTTCTTTTCGCACAAATGGCTCGGCGACAATCCGATGGCCCACGCCCTGATCGTCAGCCGTTACAGGACTATGTTCGCCGACGGCGAAAGCATCCACGCGCTGTTCCGCGCGACAGCCGCCGAACAGGAACGCGGCGTCCCGGGCGGGAAAATGCGGTGCGACACGGTATTCGTCAACGGGATCGAAGACGCGGTCTCGCCGCCGCAGCAGATGGAATCCTACGCCAAATCGGTCGGAGCCGGTTTCCGGTCGATCGCAGGCGGCCACGTGTTCACTGGGGAAAACCCGGCTCTGGCGGCGGCGCTACTGCGGGATATCTTCACGCAACGCGCCTCGATGCATCATTACGAAGCCACGAAATAGCAATCTGTCCGGGCACGCATCCATGGCTGGCAAGCACGAGACGCAAAATTACGAGACACGACCGAATGCCAACCATGGGCGGCATGGCCAGTTGGACGCGGGAGGACGCCGGGATAACGGCGGTGCCGGCGGTATCGACCTTGCTCCGCAACTCGCCTATTGGCGGCAAAAGCTTGGTGGCGAGCTGCCGGCCCTGGATGTTCCGAAAGATCGGCCGCGACGGGCGCAGTCGCCTGGCCTGCCGGATCATCGCATACCATTCCGCCTCGCGCCCGACCTGATCAGGCTAGCGGAAGAATTTGCCAAATCCGAATGTACCACGTTGTTTGTTGTCCTGCTCACGGCCTACAAAATTCTGCTGCTGCGGCTCACGGGACAGAGCGACGTGATTGTCGGAGCGGCTTTGCCGGTGGCAATTGATTCCACGGGATCCTTCCCCGAAGATGCTGGCGCTATTGCAGCGCTGCGAACGAACCTGGACGGCAATCCATGTTTTCGCGAGGCCGTGCGGCGCGTGCAGGCGACCGCGCTCGAGGCGCAGGCCAATCGCGGCGTGTCGCTGGACCGCGTTGTCAAGGAACTGGCTATCGCTGGCGATGCAGCCACACCTTCAATCTTCCAGGCGCAATTCGCGATCGATGTCGCACCCGAAGACGGCGGTTGCTCGGCCGCACAGACCGGAAACGCCCGCGTTTGCAATACCGATGTCGATCTCACCCTTGTGGCGATGACGAAAGAGAACTCCGTGGCGTCCGGATTTATGGCCTACGCGGCGGACGTGTTCGACCCGGCCACGGTCCGGCGCTACCTCGATATCTATCCCAGGCTGCTGTCCGCGATGCTGGAACAGCCGGACCGGCCGCTGAAGCGTCATGCTCTGGTTTCGGCGGCGGAGCAGGAGCGGATACTTTTCGATCTCAATCCGTATGCCCGGCCGGAGCACCCTTACCGCACGATGGCGGAGCCGTTCGAGCAGCAGGTCGCCCGGACGCCCGAGGCCGTCGCCCTGATCGGCGATGAAGGGCAAATGACATATGGCCAACTGAACAGGCGGGCAAACCGGCTCGCGCATTTCCTGCGAAATTCGGGCGCCGGCCGTTTCGGCTTCGTCGCCATATGCATGGAACGAAGCTTTTCGCTGATGGTGGCGCTTTACGCGATCGCCAAATCGGGCGCCGCCTACGTCCCGCTCGATTCCGAACTGCCCGATGCGCGAATCGCATTCATGCTCGAAGACACCGCACCCCGCCTCGTCCTGGTCGATCGCGCCTCGACGGCGAAAGTCTCGCCGGGACCGTGGCAGATTATCTGCATGGACGATGACGGGGACCGCTGGGCGGCGCTGCCGTCCGAGAACATTCCATGCGATGGCCCGACCAACCATGCGGTCCATCTGCTTTACACCTCGGGCTCGACCGGGCGTCCCAAGGCTGTCGCTTATCCCGTCAATGCCGCGATCGCCGAAATCTTCTGGCTGCAGCGGTTTTATCCGTTCGGAATTGGCGATGCCAACGCGTTCAAGACGTCGCACGGATTTGACGTGTCGATCTGGGAGATATTCTGGACCCTGTATTTCGGCGCCACGTTGGTGGTTTGCCGGCCCGGCGCCCATCGCGATCCGGTCTATCTGGCAGATGTCATCGAAAAATATGGCGTGACGTGGATATTTCTCGGCCCCTCGATGCTGCAGGTATTTCTCGACCAACTGCCGGAAGGACGCTGCCGTTCGCTGCGCTGGGTGATCTGCGGCGGCGAACCGATGACTCCGCGCTTGCGCGATACCTTCTATGCGCGGCTGGGCGCCAAGCTGATCAATGGATTTGGGCCGACCGAAGCCGGCACCGTGACCGACATGATCATTCCGCCCGATGAGGGTTCGCCGGTGGTGCCGCTCGGCCGGCCCGCGGCAAATTTCCGCCTCTATGTGCTCGATGAGGAGCTCAACGTCGCGCCGATCGGCGTCCCGGGGGAAGCGTATATCGCCGGCGAAATCGGGCTCGCGCAGTGTTACCACAGGCGGCCGGAGTTGACGGCGGAACGTTTCCTTCCCGACCCGTTCGGGCCGCCGGGCGGGCGCATGTATCGGACCGGAGACATATGCCGCTACCGGGACAACGGCGTGCTCGAGCATCTGGGCCGATCCGGCCGGCAGGTGAAATTGCGCGGATTGCGCGTCGAGCTTGCTGAAATCGAAGCGGTCCTGTGCGAGCATCCATCTGTGGCCACCTGCTTTGCCATGGCCACCAACGATGAAGCCGGCCAGCGCATCCTGGCCTTCGTAGTACCGCGCAACGACGCCGCACTTTCTCCGTCCGAGCTCACCGACCATGCCGGCCGTCTGCTGCCGCGCTTCATGGTGCCATCCGCCATCGTGGGCATGGCCCGGATTCCGACCAACGTCAACGGCAAGGTGGACCGCGAGGCGTTGCTTCAATGCTGGCGGGATGCCGATACGGTCAGGCCGGCGCTGGCGGGGGCCACGCCGCTCGAGCAGGAAATTGCTGAAGTGTGGACGAATCTGGTGGGCCGGCCGCCCGGTTCGGTCAATGAGGATTTCCTCGAATCCGGCGGCGACTCGTTGCTGATGTTGCGCCTTGTCAGCCAGCTTTCGGATCTGACTGGATTGGAGCTTGAAATAACCGAATTTATCGACACCCGGACGGTACGCGCGCTCGCCGAAGGACTGCAGAAAGCACGGCAGCGCGCGGGGAAACAGGACGACAGGGAGTATGATCCGGTACGGCGATTGGCGCAAAGCCGCACGGCCGCGAACCATCCGGCCTGACGTCGTGCCCGCCAGCTAGACCAGCACGGCGAGGGGCATCGCGATATCCTCGGGAAACGCGACATCGCGAAACGCGCCGGCGCGATCGAGAACACCTGCGCCAAATCGCGTGCTTACAACCATCAGACGTTTTGCATATTTATCGGACTGGTTCATCGCAGTTCCGGAAGCCGCCCATCCGATGATGCTGTCCTCGTAAATACGCCGGAGCGCAGGGAAGTCGTCGCTGCCAGTTTCGACGATGCCGCCGGTCGTATCGACGATCGCGAAGCGGGGCGGGCGGAAAGCAACATCCTGAAGCATTCGGCTCAGTACCGTTCGCGAGTAGAGGGGGAAATGGGCCTGTTGAGGGGTCGTCACGCGATTGAGGATGGTCATTCTGACGGATTTCATTGTCGTCAACTCGGCTCGTACCCGTTCTACACTTCGCGAACAACCGGCGATCAGGCAGCCGTTCGCTCCATGGCGGTCTTTCAGAAATACCCGGTCGCCAAGCTGGAGCGTTTCGATGATATCGGGCAGGAACTTCTCGGCCGGCTCAGCCGTCGGTCCTGTCACGAGCATTTCGGACAGGCCGAACTTGATGCCGGATTCCGCCAGAATGCGTCGGTTTTCGCTTTCGAGCGAAACTGCCGACCGGAGATAGTCTCTCGTGCTGACGATATCTGCAAAGATATACGCAGCCTGGGCGCCGCCTGCGGAAAACGACAGGCATCCAACCGCTTCGCCCGCTATTTTTTCAAGGAAATGGGCAAGGATGACATCGAGCCCAACGCGAACTACTTGTTTGGGAACGCTGTCGTTTGATCGCGAATGCAAGCCTGACGGTCTTACAAGATCGATGTCGAGGACATCCCGGTAAGCTGCGATCACGTCTCGAACTTGCGGCACATCCCATGTTGCGGTGAATATCCAGTCACAAAGCCCCGGCGGCAAATCAACGCATTGCCCGGTTTCGTCCGCTATCTGCGGAAAATAGTAACACGCCGTTTCCTGCAGAAAGTCCGATGGTTCTGGCATTGTCTTCAGACCATGTTTGCATGCACATCGATTGAAGCGTCAGCACGCTTGCCGGGCGCACCCGAACCGAACGGCGCCAGAGCCGCATCGACCGCGGCCGCAACCTTCGCGACGTGGGGATCCTTTAGCAGCGTGTGATGGCTTCCGGGCACCTGATGCCTGACAAGCGGAGCGGTCACGATGTCCTGCAGCGCAATCACCAGCTTGTCCTGTATGGCCTGCGAAGCTTCCGCCGGCTGAAACAGATGGATTTGCCCGTTGTATGAAGTCGCGCGGTAGGCCAGGGCGGCCTTGATGCTGGCCAGCGTTACCCGCAGGTTCTGCCGCAAATGGTAGGCGGTAACCCCATCGGGGATGGTGTTTGCGAATAACCTGTTCCCGAAACCCGTGAGCAGGTGCTGCTTCTGCGTCTCGAGGTCTTCTCCGGCTTCCGCTTTACGATCGATCTCGGCGAGGACTTCGGCCAACTGATCGTGCAGCGCGGTGTCGCCGATCGGGGTTCCGGAAGTCGGATCCAGCACGGGATTCGCATCCAGCATCCCCAGAAAATCGACCTTCTCACCGCTCGCCAGAATCTGCTGCGCCATCTCGAACGCGAGCACGCCGCCGAACGACCAGCCGGCGAAATGATAAGGTCCGGCGGGTTGTACCGAGCGAACCTGCGCGAGATGAGTCGCGGCCATTTCCTGAAGGGAAACGATATTTACCGCTTTCGGGTCGATCGGGTGCCAGTGCAAACCGAATATCATTCGCGGCGGTTTCAACAGCCGGGCGAGGTTCTTGTACGCAAACAGCTCGCCGCCAAGCGGATGCACCAGGAACAGCGGCCTTTGCATCGAGCCGGCTCTAAGCGTAACGACATCCGATACCCGTTCCGAACGAAGTCCCAGTTCGGTTTCCAGTTGAGCCTTCCTGAGCGCTTTTGCCATGCCGGCGATCGTGGCGTCGTCGAGCAACGTCGACAGATCGACGCCGCACCCCAGGACCTTGCTGATTTCTTCGGCGGCCCAGGTTGCGAGCAGGGAATCTCCGCCGATGTCGAAGAAATCGTCCTCCACCTCGAAGTCGCTGCGGCCGAGAACGAGTTCCCACACGCCTTTGACAATTTCAAGCAAGTCATCTTCAGCGGTGATTTTAACCGCCGAGGCCGGAAGTGGCAGGTTGGCCAGCAGCCGGCGATCGACTTTTCCGCTCGGCGTCAGCGGCAGCGCATCGAGAAACATGAACCGCGACGGGACCATGTGGTCGGGCAGCCGTCCTTTCAGGTGCTTCACCAGTTCGGCGACCGTAACCGGCGAGCCGTCGCCCACGACATAACCTACGAGACTTTCGCTCCCGGGCGCGATTTCGCGCAATCCGACCGCGGCCTGGCGCACATGGGCATGTGCCGCGAGCGTAACTTCGATTTCGCCGGGTTCGACTCGAAATCCCCGCACCTTGATCTGATCGTCGGCCCTGCCGACGAAATCCAGGGTGCCGTCGCTTCGGGCACAAACGAGGTCGCCGGTCTTGTACATTCGCATGCCCTTGATGCGGCTGAACGGATCGGGCAGAAATCGTTCCGCGGTGAGATCGGGGGCATTGAGATAGCATCGCGCCAGTCCGTTACCTGAAATGTAGAGTTCGCCGACTTCATTGGGCGCAACCGGTCGCCAGTTGTCGTCGATAACATGCAAGACGGTGTCCGATATCGCCGCACCGATCGACGGCAATGTCGGCCACGCCTCCACGGACTTGCCCAGCGTGAAACTGGTCGCGAGATGGGTTTCCGTGGGCCCGTAATGATTGTGCAGCCGGCAACCGCTCAGCCGCTCGAAGAATTTCCGGATCGCCGGCGTGACCTTCAGCCGTTCTCCGGCGGTGGTCACGTGCTTGAGCGAAGTCGGCCAGACGTCCATCCGGACCGCGGTTTCGGCCATCTGCTGTAACGCCACAAACGGCAGGAACAGTCGCTCGATCGAGTGTTCGCGAATGACCAGCAGCAGCCGGTGGGGATCGCGCCGGACCGGTTCGGTCACCAGAACAAGCGTGCCGCCGGTGCACAGCGTCGACAATACTTCCTGAAACGATACATCGAAACTGACCGGCGTGAACTGCATGGTCTTCAGACCGGGAGGCGATCCATCCGAGATCTGCCATCGGATCAGCCGTGCAAGCGATCTGTGGCTGATGGCCACCGCCTTCGGAACGCCGGTAGAACCCGATGTGTAAATCACATAGGCCAGATGATCGGGAAGTATCCGCGCGCGCGGCGCCGATTCATTCGATCGTTCCGACCCATGGCAGGAAAGAAGCTGGGTGATTACGCGGCTTTTCGGCAACATGTCGACGGTCAGGACTTCCGTGCTGATCAGGATCGATGCGCCGGAATGGTCGAGCATGAAGGCAATCCGGTCTTTCGGATAAGACATGTCGAGAGGCACGTACGCGCCTCCCGCCTTCATGATGGCCAGCATGGAAATGATCAGGTCGATCGAACGGTCGAGGCAGACGGCGACGCGTTGGTCAGGCACGACGCCAAGCCCGCGAAGCTGTTGCGCCAGCCGGTCCGATTCCCCGTCGAGCTCCCGATAACTCAACCTCGAACCGTTCTCCGCCATCAGCGCCGTGTTTTCAGGATGAAGCCTGGCTTGATCGCGAAACATGTCGTGGATCAATCCGCCGCGGTCGATCTTCAATGTCGATTGTATGTTCATTGTCGGCTCCAGGCTCAATGGACAGGCTGTCAAATGACGAGCTGGAGGCTGTCGGCACCGACAATTTCGAACGTCAATGCTTCAGCCGGCGTGAGTTATGCCTTCAGAA
>NZ_CAXUNQ010000079.1:0-14862 GCF_964252615.1 uncultured Bradyrhizobium sp. | reverse complement strand
GATAAGCGAGGTTTGAAGAGCGGGGATAGGTATACATTCACAAGTGCGTGAACGCTACCGTTCAACCGGGTAAGGCGGAAGCGTAATCCGCCGCTCCGCCTGCGCCGGCGGTTACGCCGTCCGCCCCGGCTTGATGAGCCGCGATAATCTGGGCTGGCTAATCTGTCCTCTGGTCTTCAAGACGCGCGTAACGCGGTTATGGCATCGGCGGGACACGAGCAGTGTTCGTTTCGCGGCCCGGCCTCGCTTCGCTCGATCCAAGCTACGGCCTGAACCCAACGCCTGGGCGGGAACGATGCCGATGGGCGGTCATCCAAGCCTTGCCAAAGCCCGGCGTTGCACCTAGTTTCCGCCCCGTTCGGGACCCCTTCTTGGGCCGCTCCAGGATGCAGTTGTAGCTCAGTTGGTTAGAGCGCCTGTCTGTGGAACAGGAGGTCGGTGGTTCGAGCCCACCCAACTGTACCAGCACAGCCAGACCCGGTGATTTCGATCGTTGAGGCGCTCGCCTCGGCACATGGCGGTTCGCCTCGAGGAAGCGTCGTCGTCGCCGCAACCAACAGATCGTTCGGTAACTCGACGACGCCCGCTATCGGTTTGACAAATATTTTGCGCCCGTCCTCCTACGGCGATGCCGTCGATAGGGACTGCGGCTTGTGCCGCGCTTGTCCCGCGGCCGCCTCCGCCCCCGCCTCCTTGCCAATCCCGCGCCGTTCACCCACAATCGCCGCGAGTAGAATCAATTTTGCCCGTCGACCCATTCATTGCGCTTAGGGGGCGTCATGGCTGCCGTCCGATCCAGGACTTTCCAATCCGGCTTGATGCTGGCGATGGCGCTATCGGCGCTGGCGCCCGACGGCGCCCGCGCCTATACGCCCGAGCAGCAGCAGGCGTGCACCGGCGATGCGTTCCGGCTCTGCGGCGACGCCATTCCGGACGTCGACCGCGTCACGGTCTGCATGATCAGGAACCGGTCCCGGCTCAGCCCGGGCTGCAGTGTTTATTTCAGGGGGCCGGAGCCGGTGGCGACCCCGGTGACTGCGCTACGAAGGCCGGTCCGGATGGCCCCGGTGGCGGCGCGCAGGCCGGTCGGCGCCAAGCCTCTCAAGCCGAAGCCGAAAAAAGCAAAAAAACCCGTCAAGCCGGCTGGCGCGACTTGATCGCGGCCGGATAGGCTCCCACTTATTTCAATACCATCCGTTTTGGATGACGCGCGCCATTTTTGTGAAGTAGTTGCAACCCCGCATTTTCTTTGTGGAGATTTCGATGACGCAGATATTGAAGGGCCGTTTTGACGGATCCAAAGCCGGACCCCGCGCCCGGCCTGTCTTGCCGGATTTCCTGGTGGAGCCCTACGACGTCGACGAGAACGGGCGCCGGGTCCTGCTCGGGCTGACCTCGGCGGAAACCCGCGAATTCGAAACGCTGGATTCGCTGGCGCCATCGGATGGCAACGGCGACGGGATCGCCTGGACCTTCGGCGGCGATCCGACCACGAGCCGCGAAAAGCGCTGGCTTCAGCTCTATACCAAGCACGAGGAGGCCCTGCGCGGCGTAAGGTTACCGAAGCCGGCGGTTCGATCCGCTCAAAGGTTCGCGTTCCGGACGATCGTCGCCTGAACGGCCGCCCGGGGGTCACGTGGCGATGCCGGCGCGCCGGTATGGCCGATGTTCGTTCTGTCCGCTCAGCAGATAGTGCTTCCGCAAATCCATGCCGATCATCGCAAGATCGGGATTGAGCTCCAGATACAATGCGTCGTCGAAGTCTCTTGGCACGCGCAAATTATCCTTGATCACCGGCCATTCCATCAGCTCATAGGCATCGAACCTCACCGGCATGTATTCCAGTTCGAAATCTTCGAACCAGCACGCCGGGAGCAGCGAAAGCTGGTCGCGCCTGGAGTGGCAAAGCACCTGCTCGTGCCAGACGTTCATTACCCGCTGCAGCGCCGGGTCCTGGTGCCGTCGAAGCAGCAGGGTGCTCTTGGCGAGCCCGTTCCTGGCCGGGTAGCCGAGATGCCGGTACAGCGCCATCTGCGGATTCACCCGTCCGGGCGTATCGTAGCTCAGCGACAGGACGGCTTTCGCCTCGTCATAGACGCAGTCACGCTCGAAATGCCTGAAACACACGAGCGGGGATTTTGACGGCGCCAGATATTGCTCGAACATCCGTTTCGGCTCGGCCTTCAGCCGCACCGTGTTGTCGAGGTACAGGCTGCAGTCGTATTGCGCGAGATAGAGGTGCGCCAGCGCCTTTATCTTCTTCGCCGCGCGCGCGGGGTCGAGCACCCGGCGCGGCAGCAATTCGATCTTCCAGAAGTCGGAACGCAGCTCCGGGTCATCGGTGAAGCAGACGAAATCGATTCCGTCCCTGTCATAGCTGAAGTCGTTGAAAAGCTCGGAGTGCCCGAACAGACAGGTGTAGACGACGCGTCTCATCGAGGACTCCGGGCCGGACCGGGGCCGATACTAGCGCGGGATCGAGGATGGGCAAAGCCGGCGAATGCGTCCGCCGGCAGGCTCCGCGTGCCCGCTCCTCCGCGCGTGGCGATGATCTCCGGTGATTCAAGCCCGCGCATGACAGCCTAGACGCGACATCCCGACGCTTGCAACGGCGGCAAGGCATCGACATCTGCGCTACAGAGGAGAATTGCATTGCCGGAAAATTACAAGGCGGACATCGACCGCCATTTTGCGTGGTTCGAGGGCAAGCTGTCGCCGCGCCCGGCGAAGTTCGTGCGCTGGCTGCGCAAGCCGTCATCGCGGCTGGTGCGGATACCGCTCGCCATCCTGCTGGTCGTCGGGGGCGTATTCAGTTTTCTGCCGATCCTGGGACTCTGGATGCTGCCGCTCGGCCTGCTGTTGATCGCGCAGGACGTGCCGCTGCTGCAACGACCGCTGGCGCGGATGCTGGGATGGATCGAACGCAAATGGATCGAACGTCAGCGCGCCAGGAACACGCAATGAGTCTTTTTGGAGTCGGTGTCGCGCTGAATGGATCGGCGTTTCCGATTTGCCGCGGCGCATGATGTGACTCAAATGCCAACCTGGCAGATAAATCAGATACTTCGCCGGCATCGGCTGCAAATTTAACTTTCGCGAATCAGCAACCTGATTCATTTTCGCCTCTCAGCGTCAATCTGGAGGCAGAGGTATGAACGTCATTGTTTTCGCATCGCGTAAAGGCGGCACGGGGAAAAGCACCCTCGCCGCTCATCTCGCGGCGCAAGTCCATAAACCATCGAAACCCTGTCTGCTGGTCGATTGCGACCCGCAGGGGTCGCTCACGCTCTGGCACAAGCTGCGCGGCAGCAACGAACCGCCGATCAGGAGCGCCGCCAATTCCGTGAGCGGCATTGTCGCCGCGGCGAAGCGCGACGGCATCGAATGGGTATTCATCGATACCCCGCCGAATATGTCGGGCGTGGTCGAGGATGCCATTCGCAACGCCACCATGGTCGTCATTCCCGCCCGCCCGGGCGTGTTCGACGTCGACGCCGTGCAGGAAACCATTCAGACCTGCCGTTCCAACCGCAAGCCCTATGCAGTGGTCATCAACGGCGCCCCGGCGACGCGGGACGGTGTCGAAAGCCGCATTGTCAGCATCGCGCGCGAGGCGCTGGCCAAATTCCGTGCACCGGTGTGGAGCGGCCAGATCACCAACCGCGCCGACATGCTGATGGCGCTCGGCCATGGCGAAGGCGTGCGTGAATATTACGCCGAAGGCCGTGCGGCATCCGAGATCGGCCGGCTCTGGGCTGCAATCGAACGTTCGGTCAAGGCGATCCGCGGCCAGGTCTCGGCATCAGGCACCATGCACAGGCAGGCGGCATAAGCGGCGACATGTCGGGACCACAAGCGCGCGGGCGTTTACCGGGCGCTTTTTTGTTGCGCGGGCCTATTCTGAAAGGATGTAAGCCTTTCGCGAACACGCCCCCTTTACGCGCGCAACTCTAGCTCCGCCAGTCGTCCCCAAAGGCGGGGACGACGATGGGTTTTTCCGCCTCGCACACAAACGTTCGGACCAGCCCGCCTCAATTCACCATCAGCAGATAGAAGATGATCACCGGCGATAACGCCAGGATGACCGACCAGACCCCGAGCGCCCACAGAATATCCCCCGTGCTGAAGACCGGCTCTTCGAAAAATTGATCGTCTTGGCTGCTCACGACGCCCCCCGCGTTTCTTGTTGTTGCAGGGACCATACGCGGGGAATTTTAAAAACCCGGCCGCAAACCCGCTTGCATTTGAACACAGGTGCTAGCGCGGATTAACCATCGGGCGGCGCGCGTGCCGTCGCGGCCTACCGGTCGGCCCGGCCGATCACATCCATCAGTTCGGCGATCTTGCGGCGCTGGTCGGCCTTGTCGCCGGAGGAGATCGCGTGCTCGACGCAATGGGCGACATGATCGCGCAGGATTTCCTCCTCGACCCGGCGCAGCGCCGCCCGCGCCGCGGCGATCTGGGTGACGATGTCGATGCAATAGCGATCGTCCTCGACCATGCCGGCCAGGCCGCGAACCTGCCCCTCTACCCGCTTCAGCCGTTTCAGCACCGACGCCTTGATCTCCGCGCGCATGCGCCTAATATACCCCCATAGGGTATATGGTCAAGTGGCGGGATTTTGCGATGACGGCAAAGGCGGTCGATCCGGTCTGCGGCATGAGCGTCGATCCGCCGAGCGCAAAACATCGCTTCGCATGGAAGGGACAGGATTATGTCTTCTGCTCCGGCCGATGCCGCGAGCGCTTTGAAGCGGAGCCGGAGAAATTCTTGCAGCCGAAACCGCCGGAACCCGCCGCACCCGCAGGTTCGGCCTACACCTGTCCGATGCATCCGGACGTCAAACAAGCCGGTCCCGGTGCCTGTCCGATCTGCGGCATGGCGCTGGAGCCCGAACAGGTCGCGCTCGACGATGCGCCAGATCCGGAATTGATCGACATGACCCGGCGCTTCTGGATCGCGCTGGCGCTGACGGTTCCAGTCTTCGCCGTCGAGATGGGCGGCCATCTCGGCTTTCTGCATCGGCTGCCGGCGGCCTGGTCGAGCTGGATGTCGTTCGCGCTGGCGACCCCGGTGGTGCTGTGGGCCGGCGCGCCGTTTTTCGTGCGCGGCTGGCGCTCGCTGGTGAGCGGACATCTCAACATGTTCACGCTGATTGCGATGGGCACCGGCGTGGCCTGGGCTTACAGCGTGGCGGCAACGCTCATCCCCCAGGTGTTTCCGCCCGCATTCCGCGACCTGCACGGCGCGGTGGCGGTCTATTTCGAAGCGGCGGCGGTGATCACCGTGCTGGTGTTGCTCGGGCAGGTGCTCGAACTGCGCGCGCGCGAAAAGACCTCCGGCGCGATCCGCGCGCTGCTCGGCCTTGCGCCGAAGACGGCGCGGCGCATCGCTGCCCATGGCGATGAAGACGTGGCGCTGGACGCGGTCATGGTCGGCGATCTGTTGCGCGTGCGGCCGGGTGAACGGATTCCGCTCGACGGCACCGTGACCGAGGGCCGCTCGTCGGTCGATGAATCGATGGTGACCGGCGAATCGATGCCGGTAAGCAAGGCGGAAGGCGCCCAGGTGATCGGCGGTACCGTCAATCAAGGCGGTGGCTTGGTGCTGCGCGCGCAAAAGGTCGGCCGCGACACCATGCTGGCGCGCATCGTCGACATGGTCGCGCGCGCGCAACGCTCGCGCGCGCCGATCCAGCGCCTTGCCGACCGGGTCGCCGGCTGGTTCGTGCCGGCGGTGATCGCGGCGGCGCTGGCAGCCTTTACGGCGTGGGCGATGTTCGGGCCGGAGCCGCGCCTCGGCTTTGGCCTCGTCGCCGCGGTGACGGTGCTGATCATCGCGTGTCCCTGCGCGCTCGGGCTGGCGACGCCGATGTCGATCATGGTGGGTATCGGCCGCGGCGCGCGTTGCGGAATCCTGATTCGCGACGCGCAGGCGCTGGAGCAACTGGAAAGCGTCGACACGCTGGTGATCGACAAGACCGGCACCCTCACCGAAGGCAGGCCCAGGGTGGTCGAGGTGATCCCGGCTGCCGGGATCGACGAGCGCGAATTGTTACGCCTTGCCGCCGGCGTCGAGCGCGGCAGCGAGCACCCGCTGGCGCAGGCGATCCTCAACGCGGCGAAAGCGCGTAACCTCATATCCGGCAATGTCCGGGATTTTGCCGCACCATCCGGCAAGGGTGCGACCGCGACCGTCGACGGCAAGCAGGTCGCGCTCGGCAACGCGACCCTGATGCGCGAGTTGAACATCGCCACACAGGATCTCGACCCTGCCGCCGAGGCCGCGCGGCAGAATGGCGCGACTGCGATCTATGCCGCGATCGATGGCCGCGTCGCGGGCGTGATCGCCATCGCCGATCCGATAAAGTCGTCGGCGCAAGCCGCGTTGCAGGCGCTGCGGGCAGACGGCCTGCGCATTGTGATGCTGACAGGCGACAACCTCACCACCGCGCGCGCCGTTGCCAAAGCGCTGGGCATCGACGAGGTCGAGGCCGAGATACTGCCGGAGCGCAAAAGCGAAGAGGTGCAACGCCTGCGCCGCGAGGGCCGCCACGTCGCCATGGTGGGTGACGGCGTCAACGACGCGCCGGCGCTGGCAGCGGCCGATGTCGGCATTGCGATGGGCGGCGGCACCGACGTTGCGATCGAAAGCGCCGGGATTACGCTTTTGACCGGCGATCTGACGGGGCTGGTGCGGGCGCGGCAATTGTCCAAGGCGACCATGCGGAACATTCGCCAGAATCTGGGCTTCGCGTTCCTCTACAACGCCGCCGGCGTGCCGATCGCCGCCGGCGTCCTGTATCCCCTGTCCGGCATCCTGCTGTCGCCGATGGTGGGAGCGGCCGCGATGGCGCTGTCATCGGTCAGCGTGATCGCCAACGCGTTGCGGCTGGGGAAGGTGAAGTTGGATTGACGCGCACGAAATCGTGATCTTCACGCCCGCTCGCAATGGCGAAGCGCAAAAAAAAGCCGAGCTCGCAAGAGCCCGGCTTAAGGTATTGGCCACGTGAGGCCGACACAATCACCTTCCAAGAGGGATAACTGAGCTTCCGCGCCACTGGAGGAGGGGGACAATGCGCAACGCGAACTCTCAGTGTCCAACCAGTATGATCCCCGTTGGCACCCCGCAGCAACCGCCCGTGCCGCATGTCAGTCATGCAGAGATCGAGGGATGCAACCTGAGGTGATGACCGGCAGCGAAAGCTCGGAGGAGCAAGCGGCGCCTGTTCTGCGCGGCCCCCGGCCCTTCCGCCCGCCCCACATCTCCGCCGTCATTGCCGGGCTCGACCCGCAATGACGGCCGAGATGTGTGCCTATGGCTGGACTCGTCCCAGCCATCCATGTCTTTGCTCCACATCAGAAAGAAAGACGTGGATGCCCGGCACAAGGCCGGGCATGACGGCGCGGTCTACGTCATGGCCGACACAAGGCGGGCAGCGCGTTCTTGGTTGCGAGACGGATGGATGCGCGGGTCGAGCCGCATATGACGGGACAGATGCGAGCGAGACGCGATGACGTTATCGTGTATCTATGACGGCCAGCGCTGCGCCTTGCTGACCACGAAGTCGCGAAAAACCTGGACCCGCGCCACCGTCTTCAATTCTTCGGGATAAACGAAGTAGGTATCGAGCTGAATCGAATCCTGTTCGCCGAAAAGCTGCACCAGACGGTTGTTTTCCTCGACCAGATAGTCCGGCAGGGCGGCGATGCCGAGCCCCTGCTGGCACGCCCGCACCAGGCCAAGGATGTTGTTGACCTTGAAATAGGCCTCACGCGGCCCCGAGCCATTGCGCCCGGCCTCGATCAGCCAGTTGCGGTTCTGCAGATGCGGGGCGATCTGTCCATCGCTCAGCATGATGATGCGGTGCCCGTCGAGATCGTCGAGCGTGCGCGGCGTGCCGAACCGCTTGATATATTCCGGCGAGCAATAAGCGTGGAAGCCCATCGCGAACAGCTTGCGCTGAATGAGATCGGGCTGGGTCGGTTTGCGGGTGCGGATCGCGACGTCGGCCTCGCGCATCGACAGGTCGAGTTCCTCGTCGGTGACGATCAGGGAAATCCGGATTTCCGGATAAAGTGCGGTGAATTCGCCCAGCCGCGGGATCAGCCAGTTGATGCCGACGCCTGGCGTGGTCGTGACCTTGAGGTCGCCGCTCGGCCGCTCGCGGCTGTCGGTGAGCTTGGCGCGCGCCGCCTGCAACTGCATGAACACGTCATGCGCGGTGCGAAACAGCAGATCGCCCTGCTCGGTGAGAATGAGCCCCCGGGCATGGCGGTGGAACAGCGACACCGAAAGCTCCTGCTCCAGCGCGCTGACCTGCCGCGACACGGCGGATTGCGACAGGCCGAGCTGCTCGCCGGCATGCGTGAAGCTTCCCGCCTCCGCCGCCGCGTGAAATACCTTCAGCTTGTCCCAATCCATGTCGGTGAATCCGTCGCGCGTTCGAGCCATGACTACTCCGCCGCCGCGCGGTCGCTCGCGCGCAGCGCAAGAAAGCGTTCGGCCTCGAGGGCGGCCATGCAGCCGAGGCCGGCGGCCGTGACTGCCTGCCGATAGGTTTCATCGGCGACGTCGCCGGCGGCGAATACGCCGGGCACCGAGGTCGCCGTGGAATTCGGCGCCACCTCGACATAGCCTGATGGTTTCAACTTGATCTGGCCGATAACGAGTTCGGTCGCGGGCGCGTGGCCGATGGCGATGAAGACGCCGTCGGCGGGAATTTCGCTCGACGTACCGGTTCTGACATTCTTGAGGCGGACATGGGTAACTTTGCCCGGATTTTCGGTGCCGCAGATCTCGTCGATCGCCGAGTCCCATATCACCTTGATCTTGGGATGCTTGAACAGCCGCTCCTGAAGGATACGCTCGGCGCGAAAATGGTCGCGGCGATGCACGATGGTCACGGCCGATGCGAAATTGGTCAGGAACAGCGCTTCCTCGACCGCGGTGTTGCCGCCGCCCACCACCACGACCTCCTTGCCGCGGTAGAAGAATCCGTCGCAGGTGGCGCAGGCGGACACGCCAAAGCCCTTGAATTTTTCTTCCGACGGCGTGCCGAGCCAGCGCGCCTGCGCGCCAGTGGCCAGGATCACCGTTTCGGCAAGATAGACGTCGCCGCTGTCGCAGGTCAGGCGGAACGGCCGCTGCGCCAATTCGAGCTTGGTGACCAGGTCGGTGACGAGCTTGGTGCCGACATGCGCCGCCTGCTTCTCCATCTGCTCCATCAGCCAGGGGCCCTGGATCACATCGGCAAAGCCCGGATAGTTTTCGACATCGGTGGTGATGGTGAGCTGGCCGCCGGGCTGGATGCCTAGAATCAGAACCGGTTCGAGCATCGCCCGCGCGGCATAGATCGCCGCGGTGTAGCCGGCTGGTCCGGACCCGATGATAACGACTTTGGCATGAATGGGGGCGGCCATGGGTCCGGTCCCTGAGTCTTAAGGGCAGTTGGTCAGCGGTGAGGCGGAATGTGCCCGCGAAGACATCGCTGCGGCGTCTAAAGTGTCACATCAATTTAAGGCTTCTGTCGAGCTATGCAAGATTTGCAATCCGTATCCGCAAATTTTCCCCGAAAGTTCGGATATGGCGCACTGCACGCGCAATAAAATTGCGCAATGCGCGGAGGACCGCTAAGACTGTTGCCGTCATTTCAATCGAAATCTGCCAGCCCAGGATTTTGGACTCACGTGTCAAAGAGCCTCGACGAGATCGATCTCAGAATTCTGAGCGAAATCCAGGCCGATGGCCGAATCACCAATGTCGAACTGGCCCGGCGGGTCGGTATTTCGCCGCCGCCGTGCCTGCGCCGCGTGCGGACGCTGGAACAAGCCGGCTACATCCAGGGCTATCGCGGGCTGCTGGATCCGCGGCTGCTTGGTTTCGACGTCACCGTATTTGCATCCGTGCATCTGTCGAGCCAGGCCGACGGCGATCTGCGCGCGTTCGAGGATTTCGTCCGCGCCGAGCCTTTGGTGCGCGAGTGCTGGATGCTGTCCGGTGACGTCGACTTCATCTTGAAATGCGTGGCGCCGGACATGGCGACGTTCCAGGACTTTGTGACGCACCTGACGGCGGCGCCGAACGTGCGCAACGTCCGGACCTCGCTGGTGCTGCACAACTCCAAATACGCCGCCGCGGTACCGCTGGAGTTGAAGGTGCCGGGGTGACCGCGCACACCGCCGTCATCCAGAGAGCCTGGCCGAAAAAGCAGTCAATATTTCCCTGCTCTCGCCGCCGGAATGAAAATGGGTCATTTTCGTCATGGCCGGGCTTCGTCCCGGCCATCCACGTCTTTCTTGCTTCAGCGTCTTTAAGACGCGGATGCCCGGCACAAGGCCGGGCATGACGAACCATGACGCCTGATTTCATTGCATGCTTTTCGGTCAGGCTCTCACAGGATGATGGGATCTTTTGTTGCGGAAACCTACGCGCGCCTCCGCATCATCGCGTCGACGCTCCATACGCCGCCGCCCGCGCAGGCCAGATACAGGCAGGCGAAGCAGAACAGGATGGCCGCGTTGCCGCCGTTGAGCAGCGGGATCAGGACCGGCGCACCGACACCGGCCTTGAACATGTGCCCCATGAAATAGGCGAACGCCATTTCCCCGGACAGGATGAATGCCGACAGGCGCGTGAACAGTCCAAGGATGAGCAACGCCCCCAAGATCAATTCCAGCGCGCCGGCGGTGGTGATCAGCGGCGGGATGTTGGCGAAATACGGCAGCACCGGATATTTCAGGATCTTCGCGATGCCGTATTGAAACAGCAGCAGCCCCACCATGATTCGGAAAATGCTGAGAACCATCGGCTCCCAGCGTGCAAGCGTCCGGTTGAATTGATCCATTGTCGCCCCCTCAGGCCTTTTCCATCGAAGCATCGACGCTCCACGGACCCGCACCCGCCGTCGACAGATACAGACAGGTGAAGCAGTACAGCGCCGCCAGCGTGCCGCCGTTGATCAGCGGGTGAAATCCCTTCGGAAAGTGCCCGATGAAATAGGCGAAGGCCATCTCGCCGGCGAGGATGAACGCCACCGGCCGAGTCCACAGGCCGAGGATCAGGAGCGCGCCGCCGATCAGTTCAATGAAGCCGGCGGCGCCGACCAGCGACAGCGGCTGCACGTTCGCGTAGGCCGGAAAGGCCGGAAAGCCGATGATCTTGCCCATGCCGTGCTGGATGATCAGCAGCCCGGTGACGATGCGCAGCACGCTCAGGGCGCGCGGCGTCCATGCCGCGAGTGTTTCATTCATGCTTATTCCCCCCAATGAATCGCGTCCTATTGGTATCGCGTCGCGGCTTTGAAGGAAAGTATGCCGGCGACGGCCAATGCGCGCAGAAATAATCTCCTTACCGTGTAAAAAGGAACTGTCGTAGTCTCCGCTCCGGTAGTGTCCCAACCGGCGTGCGCGATATGTATTCATGGAACCGGTGCGAATGACCAGCCTGCCCGAAGGGGTACAATGGATACCGGTGTCCTTGCATGCCGACGCGCGCGGCGAGCTCGCCGCGTTCGACCGTTCTAACCTTCCGTTCGAACCGGTCCGGATCTTCGTCATTACCGACGTGCCGAACGGCGCGACGCGGGGCGGCCATGTCATTTCCTGCGACGAGTTTTTCTGGATTCGGCTCGGTCGGTGCCGGCTTTCGATCTGCACCGGCGGGTTCCGAACCTCGCTGCTGCTCGACGATCCGAAACGCGGCGTCGTCGTACCCGCAGGATCGTTTCTGGAGCTCACGGATTTCGCGCCGGACACCATTTTGACGGTCATGGCGCCGCAACCTTATGCTCCGGGTTCGCCTCGCCGACCGCCACGTCTGCCACCGCGACGCAACCAACCGCTTCCTGCAGCGGATCCGTCACGCCGCTTTGCCGGGCAGCGTACCGACATCGATCTCGCCATCGCCCGCGTGTTCGAGAGCGGGACATTCATTCTTGGACCCGAATGCGCCGCCTTCGAAGACGAGTTCGCCGATTATCTCGGCGTGCGGCACGCCGTTGGGGTCGGGTCCGGAACGCAAGCCCTAAGCTTCGCGCTCGCAGCGCTGGGCGTCGGCGCGGGCGACGAGGTGATCACCGTTTCATTGACGTTTGCCGCCACCGCGCTCGCGATCGAGGCAACGGGCGCAAAGCCGATCTTCGTCGACGTCGATCGCGGATCGCGATGCATCGATGTCGCCGCACTGGAGGCGGCAATCACCCCCTCTACGGCGGCCGTCATTCCAGTCCACCTGCATGGTTTTCCTGCCGCCATGCCCGAAATCATGAAGATCGCAACGCGCCATGGCCTGGCTGTCGTGGAGGATTGCGCCCAGTCGCATGGCGCAGCCCTGGGCCCACGGCGCACCGGCTCGTTCGGCCAGGCCGCGGCATTCAGCTTTTATCCGACCAAAAATCTCGGCGCGGCCGGCGACGGCGGCGCGGTCGTGACGAATGACCCGTCCGTCGCAGAACGCGTCAGACGCCTTCGCAATTACGGGATGGACGCCGATAGGATTTGCGTCGGTCCGGGTATCAATGGTCGTCTGGACGAGGTGCAAGCCGCGATTCTGCGGGTATTGCTCCCCCGGCTCGACGAGGACAATGCAACGCGCCGCGTCCTTGCCGGCCAGTACCGATCGAAGTTGAAAGACGCGATGCTCGAACTTCCGCCGCATTGCGACGGCGCGGTCTACCATCAGTTTGCGGTCGCGCTGGATCAGCGCGACGCGGTACGCCGTTGCCTGATCGAGACGCATGGCGTTGAAAGCGCGATTCACTACGCTCGCCCGGTACACCAACATCCGCATTTTTTCCGGACCGATCTGTCGCTCCCGGTCACCGAGCAGTTTGCGGCGCGCCTGCTCAGCCTGCCCATTCAGGGCGAGATCGCGGCGGGGCGGGTCGACTACATCGCCAACGCGCTTGTTGAAAGCATCGCCGCATGCCGATCGTGATCTACGGCATTGGGTCTCCGATCGTAGCTGACGTCGCGGAGACCTGCCTGCGATCGAAGCTGCATGTCGCGGCCTGGGTCAGAAACATCGACGGCCCGGTCTTCGCTCCGCCGGACGCGCGCGTGATAGCGGCGGATGAGGTTTCCACGACGGAACTGGACTACGCGTTCATTGTGCCCCAGTTCACGCCGGGTCATCGCCTGGCTACCCGCCAGCATGCGCAATCGCTCGGTTTCCGCAGGCCGGCTATCCTGGTCGACCCTACCGCGGTGGTCGCGTCCTCGGCCAGGATCGCGGCGGGAAGCTACGTCAACAGCATGGCGAACATCGGCGCCGAGAGCATCGTAGGGCTTTTCGCATTCATCAATCGTGGCAGCAGTATCGGCCATCACGTCGCGTTGGCCGATTTCGTGTCGATTGGCCCGGCCGCGGTGCTGGCGGCCGGCGTGCGCGTAGGGCGCGGCGCCGTGATAGGCGCAGGGGCCGTGATCCTGCCCGGCATCGAGATCGGGGAAAATTCCGTCGTCGGTGCAGGCGCCACTGTCACCCGGCCTGTTTCGCCGCATTCCGTTGTCACCGGCAATCCGGCAAGAACCGTTGAAAGCGGTATTGCTGGCTACAGGGGATTCGGCGTTTGAGCGAGCCCCGACCATGACGCCAAAAGTTTCCGTCGCCATCAAGTCGTTCAATCATGCGGCCTTCATAGGGCAGACGATCCGGAGCATCCTCGAGCAGTCGTTCCAGGATTTTGAAATCGTCGTCACCGACGACGGCTCCACCGACGGCACCCCCGACGTGGTGCGGACGTTCCGGGATCCGCGAATAGATTTGTACGTATCGGAGCACAACCGGGGCATCTCCAACGCCATGAACGCGACCATCGCGCGCGCGCGCGGCGAATTCGTAGCGATCCTGAATTCTGACGATTTTGCGTTACCCGGCCGGTTGGAACGCCAGGTCGCATTTCTCGACGCCCACCCCAAGATCGCGGTGGTGTTCGGCATGCCCCTTACCGTTGACGAAAGCGGAGCACCGACCGAAAATTATTTCGACTTCCGAGCGCCGCTTCGTTTTCCGGATTTTTCCCGCCAGACCTGGCTGAGGTTCTTTTTTTTCCACTGCAACATACTGTGCGCCCCGACCGCGATGATCCGGCGGCAGGTCTACACCGAACTCGGGAGCTACGATCCTCGCCTGACCAATCTGCAGGACCTCGATATGTGGGTCCGGCTGAGCGCCGGACACGCGATCCATGTCATGAGCGAGGAACTGACGGCGTTCCGGATCAGAAACGACAATCAGAACGCGAGTGCGCCGCGCTCCGATACGCTGTTGAGGTCGCAATTCGAATACGCGCAAATCCTCAAGCGCTATCGGGCCATGGACCCGGTCCTGCTGGGACAGACCTTTGCCGACGATCTGACCCAGCGCGGTATCGCAACGGACGTCCGCCCCGATCTTTGGCTCGCAGAACTCGCGCTGACGATTCCATCGGCTGCGCATCGGGCGTTCGCGCTCGCGACCCTGTACGAAACGGCGCGGCTGGATCCCGAACTGCACCGGCTTCGAACCGCCGCCGGAGCAACGGACGTCTTCGGCATCGCCGCAGCGAGAGAGCGCGATGCGCGGATTACCGAGCTCGCGGCGATTGTCGCGGGATACGAACAGCGGCTTTCCGACACGGTGGCCGAACTCGAGCAAAGCCGAGCCCGCATTGCCGAACTCGTCCAGAGAGCCTGACCGAAGCAGTCAGTATTTCCCTGCTCTCGCCGTCGGATTGAAATGGTTCACTTTCGTCATGGCCGTCTTCGTCCCGGCCATCCGCGTCTTTCTTGCTTCAGCGCCTTTAAGACGTGGATGCCCGGCTCAAGGCCACGGCTGTCCGGTTCGATTTAAGTGGACGTAGCGCATGGCATGGATTCTTCT
>NZ_CAXUNQ010000078.1:0-15777 GCF_964252615.1 uncultured Bradyrhizobium sp. | reverse complement strand
CTTCGCCGGCGAAGACATATTGCGGGTGGAGATCGAGGATCGTGTCGCTGCGGGACTGGCGCTGGTGCCCGAGCATCGCGAGTTGTTCGGCACCATGAGCGTCGAGGACAATCTGGAGCTTGGTGCGTTCCGGACCGCGAAGGCGGTTGCGGCGCGATCATTCGAGCGGGTCTACACGCTGTTTCCCCGGCTGAAGGAGCGGCGCAGGCAGTTGGCCGGAACGCTGTCCGGCGGCGAGCAGCAGATGCTGGCGATGGGCCGCGCGCTGATGGGCGCGCCGCGGCTGCTGATGCTTGACGAGCCGAGCCTCGGCTTGGCGCCGATCATCGTCGCCGATATTTTCCGCACCATCGGCGAGCTGCGCGCCGCCGGCGTCTCGGTGCTGCTGGTCGAACAGAACGCGCAGGCCGCCTTGCAAATCGCCGACCGCGCCTATGTGATGGAGCTCGGCGAATTCATCCTGAACGGGCCGGCCGCCGACATCGCGGGCAATCAGCGCGTGGTCGCGAGCTATCTCGGCTTTCAGCATGAGGGGAAGAGCGGGATTTAGGGGTGGCCACATCCTTGGCGTCCTCACCGGGCTTGTCCCGGCCATCCACGTCTTGCTTTTAGTGGTGCCAAGAGGCGGATGGCCGGGACAAGCCCGGCCATGACGAATTGTGACAGATGCTTCGACTCTACTGCGCGGGGGTGTATTTCCCGTCCTTCACCGTCAGGATGATGCGGGCGCGGTCGTCGAGGCCGTAGCGATCCTTTTCGGTGAAGTTGTAGACGCCCTGGCTCGCCGCCAGTTCCTTCTCGGTGATCAAGGCCTGGCGGATCGCTTCGCGGAATTCCGGGGTTCCGGGCTTCGCCGTCTTCAATGCTGCCGGCACGACGCGTTCGAGGATCTTGAACGCATCGTAGGAATGGCCCGCGAACTGGCTGCGGCTGTTGGCGCCGTACTTGGCTTCGTAGGCGGTGTTGAGCGCAAGGCCGGGCTTCTTGGTGAGCGCGCTGTCGGGCTGGCCTTCCGGATTCATCACCGGACCGGACGCCATGATGACGCCCTCGGCGGCGGGACCCGCAATGCGGATGAAGTCCATGCTGGCGGCGCCGTGGTTGTGGTAGATCAGTCCCTTGTAGCCGCGCGCGCGCAGTTCGGTCTGCGGCAAAGCCGCCGCCGTGCCTGACCCGCCGACCAGGATGGCGTCCGGATTGGCGGCGATCAGCTTCAGCACCTGCCCGGTGACCGATGTATCCGGGCGCGCATAGCGCTCCTCATCGACGATCGTGATGCCCAGCGGCACGCCCTGGGTCTTGAGATCGTTGAACCAGAGGTCGCCGTAGGAATCGGAATAACCGATATAGCCGACGGTCTTGATGTTGTGCGCCTTCATGTGCTCGTACAGACCCTTGCCCATCAGCGGCACCGGCTGCGGCATCGCCACCGACCATTTGGCGCGCTCCGGCGTAATCGGGAACGGCGCCAGGCTGAGATGCGGAATGCCGGCTTCATTGGCCACGGTGGAGACTGCGACCGTCGGCGGCGTGGTCGACGACCCCATGATGACGTCAGCCTTGGATTCGGTGACGAAACGGCGGGCGTTGGTGGTCGCGGCCGTTGGATCGCCGCCGTCATCGAGCACGATCACCTTCAGCGGCACGCCGCCGATTTCTTTTGCGACGAAGTCCAGCGCGTTGCGTTCGGGAATGCCGAGCGCCGCCGCCGGGCCTGTGGTGGTGACGGTGATGCCGATGACGATTTCATTTGATTGCGCCATCGCCGGCGCTTCCGGCAGCGCCAGCGCCGCCAGGGCCATGGCCGATAAAAATAGCTTCTTCATTCATTCCTCCCGTTGGTGTTGTTGTTGTCCTAGTCGAATTGCGCCGCCGGATCATCCCTTCTTTAGGTTATGCCGTCAGCCCCGATTGAATTTAGCGATGATCTCCTCCGGCACCGGCGCGGATTTCAGCTTGCCGGGATCGTCCGGATGGCGGCCGACCAGCACGCGGGTTTCGAAGGCCTCGATGGCCAGCGTCTCGCCCTTGAACACGTTGTGGACCACGTCGAAGCTTGAGCGCCGCCAGGCCTCGACCCGGCTTTCGATTCGGATCCAGTCGCCGTGGGTCGACGCGATGTGGAATCTCGCCCGCGTATCCACCATCGGAATGCCGACCAGGCCATACTTCCTGACGATGTCCTGCTTGGAGAAGCCGGCAGCCTCGAACATGATCGAAGTTGAGTCATCGAACATCTCGAAGTAGCGCGGGTAATACACGATGTTGGCGGGGTCGCAGTCGCCCCACTGGATCTGCACATCGCGGCGGTGGACGAACATCGATGCCGGCCTTACCCTATTTCGGAGCCATGCGCAGCGAGGCGTCGAGCCGCACGACTTCGCCGTTGAGGTAGGGATTGTCGATCATGTGCAGCGCCAGCGAGGCATATTCGTCCGGTGAGCCCAACCGATGCGGAAACGGAATGGCGGAGGCAAGGCTGTCCTGTGCCGCCTGCGGCAACGCGCCGAGCAACGGCGTCAGGAACAGTCCGGGTGCGATGGTCAGTACCCGGATGCCGAATTGCGCCAGTTCACGCGCAATCGGCAGCGTCATGCCGACGATGCCGCCCTTGGATGCCGAATAAGCCGCCTGTCCGATCTGTCCGTCATAGGCCGCAACCGACGCCGTGGAAATGATGACGCCGCGCTCGCCGCCATCGAGCGGCTCGAGCTTCGTCATTTCCGCCGCCGCAAGCCGCAGCATGTTGAACGAGCCGATCAGGTTGACCCGGATCACGCGGTCGAAATCGGCCAGCCCATGCGGCCCCTCGCGGCCGACGACGCGCTTGGCGACGCCGATACCGGCGCAGTTCACCAGCACGCGCGCCGGCCCATGCGCCTTGGACGCCGCAATCACGGCCGCTTCGCCGGATGCCGCATCGGCGACGTCGCAGGTCACCGCGACTCCACCGATCTCCTTGGCCAGTTCCTCGGCCAGCTTGGCATTGAGGTCGCACACGGCGACCTTCGCGCCTTGCGCGGCGAGTTTTCGCGCGGTGGCGGCGCCCAGTCCGGACGCCCCTCCGGTGACGATGGCGGCCTGGTCTTTTAGTTGCATGGTTTCCTCCGAATGATTTTCTACTTGAGCGAGATGACGCGTGGATCCGGTGACGGCGCGTAGAGCGCGTCGATCAGACCGGTCCGATGCTCCAGCACTGCGCGCTGGTTGATCGAACCCTTGTCGGTGACTTCGCCCTTGTCGATCGACAGCGGCGTATCGAGCAGAATCGCGCGGGCAATCCGTGTCGACGAACCGGTGGCAGCGGCGGCGAGTTTTTTCAGTCGGTCGGCGAACGCCCGGCGGATGGTCGGATCCGACGCGGCTGCCGCGAGATCACCCGCGGCCAGGGCCGGATTAACGACGCGGCAGCCATCGAGATCGAGAATGACCAGCGCCGACAATTCGTCGCGGTTGATGCCTGCGATCACCGCGTCGCGCACCAGCGGCGCGCAGGCCGCGACAAAACGCGCCCGCAGCGGCCCGACGCTGACCCAGGTGCCGCTGCCGAGCTTGAAGTCTTCGGATATCCGGCCGTCGAAATCAAAACCCCGGTCGAAGTCCTGCGGATCGACCGGCTTCAGCGCGTCGCCGAATTTGTAAAAGCCTTCTTCGTCAAACGCGGCGGCGGTGAGTTCCGGCTGGCGCCAATAGCCGGGCGTGACGTTCGGGCCCTTGGCGCGAACTTCGAGCTTGCCGTTGTTCGGAATCAGTTTGGCGTCGTTGCCCGACACCGGCAGGCCGACATGGCCGGAGCGGCTGGTGGCGGGAATGACCGACATGAAGAACGGCGAAGTTTCGGTGGCGCCGAGCCCCGTCAGCATCGGGACCCGAAAGCCGGTTTCCCGCACCGCCAACTCGTCGAGGCCGTCCCAGACATAGGGCGCCAGCGCGGCGCCCGAGAAGAACATCGCGTGCAGCCGGCTGAAGAATTTCTGCCGCAGTATGGGGTCATCGCGCAGATAGGGCAGCAGCGATTCGTAACCCTTCGGCACGTTGAAATATACCGTCGGTGAAATCTCGCGCAGATTACGCACGGTTTCCTCGATACCGCCGGGCATCGGCTTGCCCTCGTCGAGATACATCGAGCCGCCGTTGAACAGCGTCAGCCCGATATTATGATTGCCGCCAAAGGTGTGGTTCCACGGCAGCCAGTCGACGATCACGGGCGGCTCGTCCTTGAGGAACGCCAGTGTCTCGCGCAGCATGACCTGATTGGCGCAGATCATGCGCTGGGTGTTGATGACGGCCTTCGGATTGCCGGTCGAGCCCGAGGTGAGCAGGAACTTTGCAATCGTGTCGGGTCCGATGGCGTCGTGCGCGGCGTCGAGGCGCGGATGCTCAGGGGTCGCCAGCAGCGCGGAGAGCCGGGTGACGTTGCGGCCCGGCACCTCGCCGCGCGAAACAACGATCTCGCTTGCCGCCGGAATGTTGGCGCGCAGCGCATCCGCGAATGCCGCGGCGTCGGCGGCAAACACCAGGCCCGGCGTCAGCAGCTTCATCAGAAAAGCAAGCTTGCCGTAATCCTTCGAGATCAGTGAATAGGCCGGCGATACCGGGCAGAACGGAATGCCGGCATGGAGCGCGCCGAATGCCATCAGCGCGTGATCGATGGAGTTGCCTGAAAGAATCACAATCGGTCGGCCGGCGGACAGATCGCGCGCCAGCAATGCCGAGGCGATGCGGCGGGTCGAGGCCAGCAATTGCGCATAGGTGATGCTCCGCCAGCCGCCGCCGTCACGCTCGGCCATGAAGATGCGATCCGGCGCTGCGCCTGCCCAATGATGCAGGCGATCGGTGATACGCACGGGATAGTCGCCAAGCGCGATTTTTGGGCGCAGATAGATGGTGCCGTCGCCGCGGCGCTCGATGCTGACCGCGGGATTGCCGAACGAAATCGCGCGCAGTGGATGAGCGTTCGCGGGCGGCGGCGCGCCGCCATTTCCAGCCGGCATCATGTTCGGCGTCGCGCTCATGTCAGACAGGCTTTACCTTGGCGGTCTTGCGGTCGAGGAAATCGCGAATCCGGCGTTTTGCTTCCTTGTCGCTCTGCGCCACCGTCGCCATCAGCGACTCCATCAGCAGTCCGGTTTGCGGATTGGCTTCCGCAATCATCGGCAGCGCCTGCAGCACCGCGAAATTCGTCAGCGGTGCGTTCGCCGCGACACGTTCGGCCAGTTCAACCGCCTTGGATAAGGCGTGGCCTTGTTCGGTCAGGTATTGCGAGAAACCATACGCCGCGCCCTCGGTCGCCGAATAGACCCGACCCGTGAGCATCATATCGGTCATCCGCGCCACCCCGATCAGCCGCGGCAGCCGCACCGAACCGCCGCCGCCGACAAAGATGCCGCGCTGGCCTTCCGGCAGCGCATAATATGCTGACAGTTCCGCCACGCGAATATGCGCGGCGCAGGCGAGCTCCAGCCCGCCGCCGATTACCGCGCCCTTCAGCGCCGCAATCACCGGCACGCGGCTGTATTGAATGCGGTCGAATACCCGATGCCACATCTGCGAATGGATCAGGCCGGCGGTAGCGTCCTGCTCAGTCAGTTCCGACAGATCGAGACCGGAGGAAAAATGATCGCCGACCCCATGGATCACCACTGCGCCGATGTTTTCGGGAAGACCGGCGAAGCACTCCTGGATCGCCAGGATAATGCCGTCGTTCAGCGCATTGCGCTTGGCCGGACGGTTGAGGCCGACGGTCAGCACCGAGCCGGTGTGCTCGATGGCGAGCAGCGCGGAGCCGGCGGTTGCGGCGGAAGCGGCGTTTCCCATGGCGGTTATTGGTTCCTAGTAAGAATAGTTATGTTCTATAACGAATTCGGAAGGAGTCAATAAGGGTCTCATATTCGCCGCGCAGAGCCTCGACCATACCAAACGCCGGAGTTTGTACGGCCCCGCTTGGCAAGGGCTGCGCGCTGCGCTGCATCCGGGCGCCAAATCTCACAGCACCTGATGCACCTCGAGCTCGACGCGGTCGGGATGACGGGCGCCGACCCCGATGAACAGGTGCTCCATCAGCCAGCGATAGTTTTCGCTGCCGGTTTCAAAGCGCGGCACCGAGCGGAAATAGATCTGCCCGGGATCGACCGTCTCCCCGCGCGCGATGCGGTCGAGTGCTTCTTTCGGTCCGAAGCGGACGCCGATATTTTCGATGTAGACGACGGCGCCGTCGTCCAGCTCGAAGGCGTATTTCGCTTCCAGCTCGGTAAAGCCGCTGGGGCGGATGACCTGGAAGTCGGCGCCGCAGGGAAAGATCATGCCGTGCATGCCCGGCCCGCGCACCTCGCCGCCGAGAATCGGAATGACCCGGCGCGTGCCATACCCGAGATCGCCGACGACAATGGGCGTGCCGACCTTGATGGCGAGGCTGAAGACGTATCTGGTTTGCAGAGAGGGCGGCATAGTTGATTCCTTTATCCCGTCGTTCCAGGATGCGCCGCTTGGCGCAGGCCCGGAATCCATAATCCCCAATCGTGGTGATGGATTCCAGGCCCGCTTTCTTCGGTCGCACCCCGGAATGACGGGTCAGCCAATCATCCGCTGCGGCAGCCAGGTCGCCAGCAGCGGAAACAGAATCAGCATCAAGAGCCGGATCAGGTCGGTCACTACGAAGGGCAGCACGCCGACAAAGATCGTCGACATGTTGACGTCCTTGATCACGCTCTTGATGACAAAGACGTTCATTCCGACCGGCGGATGGATCAGCCCGAGTTCCACGGTCATGACGATGATGATGCCGAACCAGATCGGATCGAAACCGAGCGCGGTCACCACCGGAAACACGATCGGCACGGTGAGGATCACCATCGCCATCGCGTCCATCAGGCAGCCCAGCACCAGATACATCAACAGAATCAGCGCCAGCACGCCGTAGGGACCGATGCCCAGCCCGGTGAGGAACGCGGTGATATTCTGCGGCGTCTGGGTGATGGTGAGGAAATAGCCGAAACACAGCGCGCCGATCAGCACGGTGAATACCGCCGCCGCGGTGCGCGTCGCTTGCAGCAGCGATTGCAGGATGCCGGCCCTGTTCAGCTTGCCGCGCAGCACGCCGATGATGAAAGCGCCGACCGCGCCGACCGCGCCGGCCTCGGTCGGGATGAAGAACCCGCCATAGAGCCCGCCGATCACGAAGACGAACAGCAAAAGCGGCGACCACACGTCGCGTAGCGCCAGCAGGCGGTCGTGCCATGAGCTGCGCGGTCCCGCCGGCAGAAACCCCGGTCTGGCGAAGCCGATGATCCCGATGGTGATCATGTGCATCATGATCGCCAGCAGGCCGGGGACGATGCCGGCGATGAACAGCTTGCCGATGTCCTGCTGGGTGATGATGCCATACACCGCCAGCACCGTGGACGGCGGCAGCATGGCGCCCAGAGTGCCGCCGACCGCGATCACGCCGGTGGCGAAGGATTGCGGATAACCGAAACGCCGCATTTCCGGATAGGCTACCGCCGAGAATGTCGCGGCGGTCGCGACCGACGATCCCGAAATCGCGGCAAAGCCGCCGCAGGCGGCGATGGTGGCGATGCCCAGTCCGCCGCGCCAATGGCCGGCAAAAGTGTTGGCGGCGCGGAACAGTTCGCGGCTGATGCCGGACACCGACACGAATGCCCCCATCAGCAAAAACATCGGGATCACGCCGAAGGAATAATCCGTCACCGTGCGCATGGTGGTCTGCCCCACCAGTTTCAGCGCCGGCGCGAGCCCGGTGAGATACCCAAAACCGGTGATGCCGACGAGGCCCATCGCCATGCCGACCGGCACCCGCAGCAGCATCAGCGCGAACAGGCTGACGAAGCCGATCAGAGCGACGGCCTCGTTGCTCACCGGCCTACTCCGCGATCTTGATTTTAGGATCGTGCATCAGATCCGGATGGAAGATCAGCCGCCAGGTGCGGATCGCGATCAAAAGCACCGCCGAGACATCGCCGATCCACGACACCAGGAAGAACGGCCAGACCGGCACCTGCAGATCCATGGTCACAATGTGACTGGCGCGGGTGTCGGCCACCTTGTCGAACAGCGTGTAGGTTTGCACCGTAACCACGAACAGCAGCACCAGGGTGGCGAACACGTCGATCCAGCGCTGGTGTTTCGGCGTCGCATTGGCCCAGACCAGATCGACGGTGATGTGGGTGCCGCGATAGCTGGTGGCGGCGATGCCCCAGAAAATCAGGATGCCGAGCAGGAACTGGCCGAAATTGTAATAGTCGGGAATCGTGATGGAGAAGAACTTGCGCATGAACACCGCCAGGAAAGTGTTGAGCGCGACGACGCCGACGAAGAATGCCGCAATCCATTCAATGGAGTCGATGAAGCGGTCCATGACTCCGGAAGATTTGGCGTTCCTGCGCGGCGGCTGCGGGCCGACGATGCCGCCGTCAGGGGTGATTTCCGGGGTGGTCATTGATGGCTCGCACCAGTATTTCCGTCATGGCCGGGCTCGTCCCGGCCATCCACGGCTTCCTTCCATCAGCACAGTAAAGACGTGGATGCCCGGGACAAGCCCGGGCATGACGATCTTAAACGACGCTGGAGTGAGTGCCCCTTAAATCCCAGCCTCGAACTTCTTCAGCGTCGCCTGCAGGTCGGCGTCGATGGCGGCGGCGTCGCCCCCGGCCTTCTTCACCGCTTCGGCCCAGCTGTCGCGCAGCGGTTTGACGGCCTTCTTCCATTCGCCGAGTTGCTCGGCGGTCAGGGGATAGACCTCGTGGTCGGGCAAGGCCTTCATCTTGATGCGGCCGTTGGCCTCGAATTCGGTCCAGGGATCGGTGACTTTGGAGGCCCATTCCGGGGTGCAGTGATCGTCGATGATCTTCTTCTGCGCGGTCGACAGCGAATTATACTTGTCGAGGTTCATGTTGTAGGTGAACACCGTCGAATACAGCGGCACGTCCATATGGTACTTCACGACCTTGTCGATGCCGAACAGGAAAATCGATCCCCAGGGAAAGGTGATCTCATCAGCCACGCCGCGCTCGATGGCGTCGCGCGCTTCCGGCGCCGAGGCCTGTACGTTGGTGCCGCCGAACATCTTCACCATTTCGCCGATGGTCGATTGGGCGGGACGCACCTTCACCCCCGTGAGGTCGCCGGGCACCACGATCTTCTTCTTGCCATGCAGCGCGCCGGGATCGTGGATAAAGGCGAAACACAGCTTGGTGTCCTTCATCTCCCTCGGCGCGTATTTGTGATACCACTCGTTCAGCGCCAGCGTGCCCTTCTTGCCGTCCGAGAATACGAACGGAAGCTGGCCTGCGGCCGCGATCGGGAATCTGCCCGGCTGATAGCCGGGATTGACATAGGTAATGTCGGCGATGCCGTCGCGCGCCATGTCGTAATGGTCGAACGCCTTGCCGAGCTGTTCGGAAGGAAATACCGACATCTTGATGGTGCCGGCCGAGGCCTTTTCGATATCCTCGGCCCACGCCTTGGTGGCCGGCACCAGTGGATGCGCCGGCGGCACCCACAGCGACACTTTCATGTTGACGGTCTTGTCCTGCGCGATCGCAGGCGTCACACTAGCCGCCAGCAGCAACGCCAAAAACGCTTTCCTCATCGGCATCTTTCTCCCTCATGGCATCGGCCGTTGATCGGCCCTTTGCGGATATTGTTATAGGATAGAATTATCATTGCAAGCCGGCGTCGGCTGCGGCATGCAGCCTGCAATAATCGGGGGAAGCAATTTGCGGACAAAAGTCGCAATCATCGGCGCGGGGCCGGCGGGACTGCTGCTCGGGCAACTGCTGCATGCTTACGGCATCGACAACGTCATCGTGGAACGCCAGACGCCGGACTATGTGCTCGGCCGCATCCGCGCCGGGCTGCTTGAAGAGGGAACGGTCGCTCTGCTCGACGCGGCAGGCGCCGGCGCGCGCGCGCGCCACGAGGGCTTGGTCCACCATGGCGTCGAACTGGCCTTTGGCGGCGCGCGGCATCGCATCGACATGCACGCCGCGACTGGCAAGACCGTCATGATCTACGGCCAGACCGAGGTGACGCGCGACCTGATGAAAGCCCGCGCCGATGCCGGCCTGGCCACGGTCTACCAGGCCGCCGACGTCACGCCGCATGATTTCGGGTCGGTCGCGCCCCGCGTGAGTTACGTCAAGGACGATATCACGCATGAGATCGCCTGCGATTTCATTGCCGGCTGTGACGGTTTTCACGGCGTCAGCCGCTCGCGCGTGCCGGCATCCGCAATCCAGACTTTTGAACGGGTCTATCCGTTCGGCTGGCTCGGCATCTTGTCGGAAACCCCGCCGGTGTCGCACGAATTGATCTACACCAATCACGAACGCGGATTTGCGCTATGCACGATGCGGTCGATGCACCGCAGCCGCCATTACCTGCAGTGCCCGCTCGACGATCACGTCGACCAGTGGCCCGATGACAAATTCTGGGACGAGTTGAAGCGGCGGCTCGACCGGAAGGCCGTGGACCACCTGGTTACCGGCCCCTCGATCGAAAAAAGCATTGCTCCGTTACGCAGCTTTGTCGCCGAACCGATGCGGTTCGGCCGGATGTTCCTGGCCGGCGACGCCGCGCATATCGTGCCGCCGACCGGCGCCAAGGGATTGAATCTTGCCGCCAGCGACGTGCATTATCTCTCGCAGGCGCTGCGCGAATTCTACACCGAAAAATCCGCCGCCGGTATCGATGCCTATTCGGCGATGGCGCTGGCGCGGGTCTGGAAGGCGGTACGGTTTTCGTGGTGGATGACCTCGATGCTGCACAAATTCCCCGACACCGGCGAATTTGGTGCACGGATTCAACTGGCGGAACTGGATTATCTGGTGAGTTCGAAGGCCGCGGCCACGTCACTGTCGGAGAATTATGTCGGGTTGCCGTTTTGACAACTTGTAGATGGGTGACGAAGCGATATCCATCATTGCCCACATCCATTGTGATGGGTTGGCTGCGCCCGACTCGTCCTGCGGCACTGCGTCCTGCACGCGAGGCCGATAATTCCTGTTTTAAACTTTGTTGCTCTGGTTTTTGCAGCACGATCGCGTTCAATGGCGGCTCAACCGAGGTTGATCCGCCATGACCGGTCAAATCATTCCCGAAGGTTTTGAGCGCCAGTCCCGCGGCAGTCCGCTGACCGACCCATGGGAGCCGATCTACCAGAGGCAGACGCCCGACGCGATTATTCTGGGGCTGTGGCTGGCAAAACCGCACACCAATGCGCGCGGTTTCGTCCATGGCGGGCTGATTGCCGCACTGACCGACAAGGCGATGGGACATAGCTGCGGCCACCAATTGCGCGGCGCGGTTTCGCTGGTGACGGTCGGAATGGCCATCGATTTCATCAGCAGCGCACAGATAGGGCAATGGCTCACGGTGGAAACCGACGTGATCAAGACCGGCAGCACGATCTGCTTTGCGCAATGTCTTGTAAAAGCCGATGGCGCCACCATCGCCCGCGCCAACGCAACGTTTCGGGTGGTGAAGAAGCAATAACTCCTTCATTTCGGGACGCCAAGCGCGAACCCGGAATTCCGGATGCCCGGTCCGCCAGGAGGCAAATCCGGATAACGGCCGATCGCAATGAAGTGTCAATTTTCGGGATTGTTCAGGTTTAGAACGCGGCTATCTTCGGCAATGATGACAAGTTTCGCTCGCCGAGCCGATGCAGGAGGTCTGCGATGTCGGACAGCCACACCTACCCCAGCGACGTCGCGTTCACGCCCGCGGTGAAAGCCGTTCAGGCCCGCAAGGGCTCGCGCGATGCCTACGCGCATGTCGAGCGGACCCGGAGCTGGCGCACTGAGATCGACGAAAGCCTCCGCGCATTCCTCGCCGGCAGCAACAGCCTTTATCTCGCCACCGCCAGCGCCGACGGCCAGCCCTACATCCAGCATCGCGGCGGACCCAGGGGATTCATCCGGATTCTGGACAAGACGACGATTGCCTTCGCCGATTACAGCGGCAACCGCCAATACATCACGCAGGGCAATCTTACCGAAAACCCGAAAGCCCAGCTTTTCGTGATGGATTATGCGCATCGCCGCCGCGTCAAGATCTGGGGCGAGGCGCGCGTGGTCGATGACGATCCGGCGCTGCTGACGTCGCTGATGCCGGCTGGCTACAAAGCTCGTCCCGAGCAGGTGATCCTGTTTATGGTTTCCGCATGGGATACCAACTGCCCGCAGCACATCCCGCAGAAATTCGACGCCGTTGATGTCGCCGCGGCGTTGTCGTCACGGGACGCGCGGATTGCGGAACTGGAAACCGAGCTTGCAACATTGAAAAGCCCGGTATCGGCAGCAATCTGATCGCGCTAAACCACTGCAATGGAGATCGTCGCCAACGACAGCACCAGCCCCTGCCAGGCTTGCGGCGCCTGTTGCGCTTATTCGCGCAATTGGCCGCGGTTCACCACCGAGGACGACGCGGCGCTCAATCTGATCCCGGAAAAGTTCGTCAACGACAAGCTGTCCGGCATGCGCTGCGACGGCGATCGCTGTTCCGCGCTGTCAGGGAAAATCGGCGTGAAGACCGCGTGCGGGATTTATGCGATGCGGCCGGAAGTTTGCCGGACCTGCATGCCCGGCGATCCCGAATGTGCAATGGCGCGGCGCCGGCATGGGTTGCCGGCGCTGACGTGAACTACGCCGTAATCGCCTCCGCAAAATCTTCGTCATCCAACTCGTCGTCGATCGGCACGAAGGTGCTGAGCGGTTTGGTCGAGAGCGTGACCGGCTTGCGGTGGCCGTAGGACGCGGACGGCATCATGCGCGCCGCCGGAGCTTCGCGCGACAGTGCATACAGCGCGGAACCGACGCGGCCGCCCAGTTGTATCAGATCGCGTTCGGTGCAGCTTGCGGCAATCGACAGCGCCAGCGAGTGCAGATGGCTTCGCTTGTAACAGAACAGCGCCAGCATGGCCCGCACATCGGCGGAGACGCTGTCCACCAGTTGCGGCAGGCCGTTCTCGTTCGCGCGGTACATGGCGCCGAGCAGATCGTCCCGGACCGGGCAGAAATCGTTCTCAAAAGCTTCGCGGCTGGAAAACATTGCAAATCTCCCCAAGCCGCAGAATGCAACGCAATTTGCTAACGAAGGGTTAACCACGGCGCCGGCCTGTGCTTGAACAATTGCCGCGAATCGGAACCGCACGCATTCTCCGGATGAACCGGATCAGCCGTTAGCCGCCATGAAGATCGACAGCCCGAAGCCGGTGAGATGGTGCAGCGCCTGATCGATGCCGATCAGCCACCAGAACCACTGATGCTCCGGCGTCACGTCGAAGCTGGAAACGCAAAGTCCCTTGCCGCGATCGACCATGAGGTGGATCGCGAAATCGATGACGGCGACAAACCAGAATCGCGGCGCGATAATCAGGATCAGCAGCAGCGCCACCCCAAGGTGCATCAGACAGTGCGTCAGCAGCGGCAGCGCCCATCCGGTCTTCTGGTCCTTGCCGAGCGCCATCCAGGAATTCTGCAGGAAGAAATCCGCGACGACATGCTTGAAGGTGAGGACGAGCATCCATCCCACCAGCGGACCCACGACAACCGATGACGACATTGCGGGGAACGACAAGCTGACGCCCTTCTAAATCTGATAAAGACCGTGACACTGCAATTCAGGCGTTTAGCGAGCAATTCGGCTGCTGTTTTTCCCATTTATGCCATCTCCCGCGCCGCATTGCACCAGTGGGAACTTTAAAAACACCGGGTGTGACAATCGGCGATCAACCCGATGGTCGATCTCGCCGCGCCGCCATTGCATCCAAGGGCCGGAGAAATGATTGGAGCGACTGCAGAATTACGAAGGCTGGGCCCGGCTCTGCGGCGCACCTCCATAGCGCGTCCAAAATGCGCGTAAACGCGTGCATGGCGAAAGCTACGCGCTGCACTGCGTCCTGGGAACGACGGCGGCTCTGATCTCCGCGATCTTGCGCCTCAGCGCGGCCTGGCGGGGGTCGGGCATTGCGGCGGCGCGCGCTTGCTTGATCGCACCGGCAAGATCCGGCAGCGCGAGCGCGCCGTCGAAGGTCGGTTTTGCCAGGCCGTCGATAATCAGGTGCCAGTCGGCGAGACCCTGGCGATAGGCATCGCCATAACCCTGTATCATGGTAGCGGTGCGCACGATCTCGGCGGCGGCCGCCGGCTGCTTGGTCAGGCAGCGGTCGATCATATGCAGCCAGCGTTCGACCCAGATCCGCTCGGTGCCGTAGCGCACCGACAACAACCGCCAGCGCCGCAAGCCCGCCTCGATCTTCAGCCGGCGCAGGCCGAACCGGCCTGCGGTGCTGAAGCGGATCGAAACCGGGCGGTGCAGCCATCCCCGCCATTCGAGCACGCCGAGTACGGACTCGGCGATCGCGGCGGGCAACACTCCGACGAGCTCGTCCCAGCGAAATTTTTTTATCTCATTCGCGTTGTGCGCGTTTGCCTGGGTGCCGGCCTCGAACGCGGCCAGTTTCGTCTGTGCGATCCGGATCGGATCGTCGTAGCTCATGCGCAACGCCATCAGCCGCGCCATTTCTCCGAACAGGGCATCGTCGACGCCGCGGCGGCCGACGAACCGCGTGAGGCGATCGACATAGAGCTGGGCGTAGCTGGGCCCCTGATAGTCGATCAGCCGCTCGATGCTGGCGCTGACGATCGGCGCCGCCGCGTCGGGCAGGCCGCGGGGCAGGAATGGCGACGCGCCGCCGTCGTCGCCGATGAAATCGGCGAGCAGATAGCGGATCGAGGACCAGACGCCTGCCACCTCACGCGCTCCCAATTGCTACGCGGATCCCGGCGCGGCGGCGACCGGTGTTGCATGTTGCGCCAGCCGCTCCTCGAGCTTGCCGATGTTCTGGAACAGCCGGGCGCTGGCGAGACGCAGGAAGTAAAAGCCGAACGCCGGATTCTGCACGTAGAGCTCCTCGACCTGGGTGTAGGTCACGCTCAGGACCGTGCCGGCCTCGATGCATTCCAGCGTCTGGGTGCGCAAGTTCGACGGCGACAGCATGCCGAACTCGCCGACAATGGCGCCCACCGGCAATTCGATGCCGGATTCGACCAGACGGTAGCGGCCGCTGACGGTGTAGAACATGCTTTCGGCCTTCTCGTCCTTGTAAAACAGCACCTCGCCGGCGGCGCATTTGCGTTCGGTCATGAACGGCTTCAGCCACTCCAGCGACAAGTCGCTGCTGACCGACTTTTTCACGTCGCGCACCAGCTGCAGCATCTGGTGCAGCCGGTAGATGTTGAGCGGCAGCAGCACCGCGTGCAGCGCCAGCGTCGGATAATTGTGGGTCGGGATCGAGGAGCCGATCAGAACGATATTGGTCAGGATGGCGAACAACCGCAGCGGGATCATGGTCCGCATCGACAGGGTTGCGACCAGGAAGATCGATGCAAAAAAACTGCTGGCGGTTCCGGCGTGTTCTGCGAGATGAGACGTATCCATTGGGAGCCAACCGATTTTCCAGAGTGAATGTTTTGCGACAAATCCCGACGACGCGCCACGCAGCGATGCATGCAGCCCAAATTATAAAGTCCCCCGGCAATGTTTGATATAGGGCCGCCGTGTCCCGGACGCGGTGCGGCATGTCCGCCGTCATGGCCGGGCTTGACCCTACTGGACGCACACATCTCATCGTCATGGCCGGGCGTGACCCATATGCACCCATCTCGGCCGTCATTGCCGGGCTTGACCCGGCAATCCATCCGCTTCGAAACGACTCTTGCGAAGATGGATGGATGCGCGGGTCAAGCCCGCGCATGA
>NZ_CAXUNQ010000077.1:0-16197 GCF_964252615.1 uncultured Bradyrhizobium sp. | reverse complement strand
CACCTCCTGGCTCTTCGAGCCTACTACAGGTGTCCACTCATTCGGGGGAGGTTCAAGGTACCATCGCCAAAAGCAGACAAGGATGGCGGACCATACGACAAAAAGACACCACGCACTCAAACCACTTAAAGCAGAGTCCAATCCAAACAATTTAGAATTCGTCATCTCAAACATTTCGATAAGAGCTTGGTACATTCCGATGCAAATTCCAAGCCAATAAACCGCAATTTCCGAGCGCCGACGCGAGCGACGAGCATAAACTAAAAAGAGCAAACCGGTCGCAACCAATATTGCGCTACCGATTACGACCCCCAAATCGTCGCCAGCAGTTGAGCTGGTGAAAATTGAAACTAGCTGCGCGACCAAGATGGACAGCGGCACCGTTATTGCTAACCAAAACAGTGCTAGATCTAAACCGACTAATGTCCTCCGGCTTAAATAAGCCAGAAAAATGCCGCCCAACGCAGCGGTTGCGCATCCGACTATTAAGAAGGTGTCCACTGCGCTTCGTTCACCCATGTGCCAGTCGGGAAGTCGCGAAGTTGAGAGAGAAGTAATCAGAATAATTGCAGTTAAGCAGAACGTCAGCAGAGCGAGCCGGCGGTCTCGCTTATTTGCGCCGAGCACGGCGTCTTCCGCTTTAGTCCGAAAACGTGATCGAGACGAAACTAAGGGCCCTCGCATGCGATTGGGTGGGCTAGTCGTGCTCGCACGCTCAACATTGTCAACCAACCAATTGCGGTAGGAAGACAGCAAGCGAGCGATTCTATCGAGATTAGAATTGGAGCCCGCGAAGGTCGCGCCACATAGATAAAAGCAAATAAGTAGTCCTACCAATGAAACCGCGGTGGGATGGCGTTGATACCAGCCGATTATTACCAGAACCAGCTTTTCCGTTCCAAAAATGCTATTCGATAGATCATCTAGGGTGGTGACAACGCCTAGAAATCCATAGAGTAACGCTAGTCTGAGGCAAATCCTCCGGACATACGCCGGAAGTCTTCCAAATCGGGGAGCGAATAATGCAAAGTAAAATGCCCAGATGACAGGCAAGACATCAATTATCCATCTTAGCTTAGTCATCTGCGACCAAAATAATGTAACGGTATTCACACGAAACTAAAATTGCACATCTTGCTAGGAAATTCACCCCCGAATCGGCAGCTATGCGCCGGATTCCGAGCGGCATAGAGCTGGCGAAACGATTAGGCACCGGCTTGGAATCGCCTCGCTAACTTGCATTATGTGCACAACGCCCGCCGCGCGTGGTGCATGCGCGGCGGGCGGCGAAAATCGCTCTGCTTCAATACCGCAAGCTAGTGTGGGAGGTACGCGGCGCGTTCCACTGCTGCCGGTCCTCGTACAGGTGGAGGCGAGAATAGTGACCCGACGTTCCCCGAAACCTACGAACGAACACGATCTCCGCGCCCCCGCGTCTTTCGGCGCGGCTCGGGCGGCGGATGGCGATGAGGGGGGCAACCCTCATCGCCTTGGCGTGCCTCGCTCACGCCGCGCTCCGCAAGACGTCCGGCAGCCAGCCCTTGCCCTGCAAACGGTCGGCGGCGGCTTCTGCCATCGCGGTTTTTTTCAGCTTGGCGAGATTGTCGGCGGCCTCCGGGGAAACCGCTTCGCGTACGGCGTCAAGAATGCGTTCCTTGGAGACGCGCCCGAGATAATTTCCGGGCGTCGGTGTCCAATGCGCCGCCATGTCGAGACACAGCGCTTGCGCAAGCGGAGCAACCGCTTCCTCGTTGCCGGGGGTCTTGGGCTTCCTCACCGCATCGACCGTGAGCGAGACGCAATGCGCCAAGAGTTCGAGACGGTCGGCTGACTCCATGCGCGCGACATACACCCACAAGGCGGCGGGATCGTCCGGCAGCATTTTGTGCCATGCCTCATGCCGGATGGCGATCTCCCGGCCTGCCGGGCTGTCGTCGATGCCCTTGGCATGCGTGCCGAGAAAAGCGCTACGCGCGTTGATGTCGAGGCAGGACAGGCGATCCGCATGCGGATAGAAGGTCTGTGCCGCGATGGCTTGAACGACGGCGATCACGGCGATGTCGTGATGGCGCGCGAGGATGTTGCGCAAGGCCACCGTTCGATGCGCCGTCAACTCCGCGACCAGCGCTTCGGAAAGCGGCGCGGGGCCGTTTCCCTTGGCAAGCTTTGCCTTCGCGGCGGGCCGCTCGTTATCCTCCGTGCGGATGTAACCGCGCTGCACCTCCGGTTTGCCGTCATGGCCGATACTGACGAAGGCCCCCGCCCGCGCGATCAGCGTTAAATCGTACTCATCTTCGCCGACTAGTTCGGCGATGGCCTGATCGAGGCGGTCGAACTCCGAGGAAAGGTCGCTGTCATCTTCGCTGCTCTGGTTTTCCAGCGCGGCGTATTCGGCTTGCAGGGTTTCTAGTTGCGCCTGTTCTTCCTCGGACAGCGCACGCAGCTGCGGATAGATGCGGCGCATGTCGGCGGTTGCTCCGTAGTCGAGGCGGGCGGCGACGGTAACCCATTTCCAGCCCTCGCGCCTGATTTGCGCGGCGGTCTTTTCCAGCTTTTCTTCCACCAGGCGGTGAAGCAGCGCGGCGTCGGTGAAATAGCCCTCGCCTTCCTGCTCGAACAGGTCGCGAAGCACGGCACCGCCCGCCTTGATGTACGCCTTCTCGCCGATGAACTTCGCGCGGCGGTCGCTCGCGCAAATATGTTCCTCGGTCAGTGCGGCCAGAATGTCCTCGCGCTCGGCCTCGCCGCCAAGCTGCTGCCAGACGGCACGCTGCATCTCACGATCGTCGCTGATGGCGAAGGCCGTCAACTGGTCGAGGTTCATCTCGCCGTCGCGGTAGGCCTCGATCAACGCCGGATCGATGGCGGCGAGCTTGAGGCGCTGCTTGACCACAGCGGGGGTGACGCCGAAACGGGCGGCGATATCCTCGGCATTCATGCCATGCCCGGCATGCAACGCCTGAAACGCCTCGAACTGGTCGGCGGGGTGCATGTCGCTGCGGATGGCGTTCTCGGCGAGGCTGATTTCGACCGGGTTATGGGCGGCATCGACGATGCAACGGATCGGCTCGGTCTTGGCGATCTCCTTGTGCTTGACGCGGAGAAGCTGCGCGAGACGCCGCCCTTCGCCTGCCGTCACCAGATAGAAGCCCGTTGCCTTGCCGCGCGGATCGGTTTCCGGTTCGACGACAAGGTTTTGCAACTGGCCGTTGGCTTTGATGCTGGCGGCGAGCGCCTCGATGTCGGCCTTGCCGTGCGGCTGCTTGCGCACGTTCTTGAACGACTTCTTAAGCTTGTCGAGCGGTATGAGGCGGATGGCGGTGTCGGCGGCTTGCGGGCGGTTCTTCTTGGTCATGATACTCTCCTTCTTTGGACAGGGGTTTTGCGGACGCAGAAGGCGGCGCAATAACCCCTGGCCTCGCCGAGAGCTGATGGTAGCAAGCGCAAGGGGTCAGCGAAGTTGCGCAGCAACTTTTTTGGGGGCACCGCGTGCGGGGGAGCCAAAACCCGAAGGGCGCGCTCTTGCGCGCGCGAGAAGCGGAGCTTCTTAGCCTTTTCCCTCAACGAACAAACGTGTCGCGTAGCGACACCTCGCTATCTTGCGCGAGGGATTGAAGCCGAAGGCCGAGACGCCTTGCGGCTCGGTTCACGAAAGCCCGGCCCGCGACGCGGGCGAACCTGAAATTATTGATATGCGCGCGATTACATGTAGGCTCACTTGTAGTATAGGTTGCATTTGGCAAGGACGAAACTTGGGAAAAAAATATGGAACATGGTGACATCGCCCGCGGGGTAGCCGCAGAGTTTGCGCATGAGGTTGGAGTACCGCTCCGAGAAGAAACCGATCGAGCTTTAGACAACTATCCTGATAGAACCGAGCGGCTAAAGAGAGGGTCGGTTGGAGAAATACTATCGCAGGCTGGAAATATTGCTCAGATCGCCGCGTTTATCGTTCAAATAATTCCGATAATTATCGCATCGTTGGAAAGCAAAAAGAATGAAAGCGATCTCAGTGACACAGCGGTCAAAGAAGCTACGGAACATTTTGGAATCGAGGAGGGTCTAGCTCGGCGAATAGTATCTGCAATTTTGAGGCGTATCACGCGGCGCAAATAGCAGGAGTGAAATCTTTGTAGATGTCACGGTTCGCCCTCATCATCGGAAATGCATCATACAGCTGTGCGAAGCTAACCACGCCATGCGAGGACACGCTTGTGCTTGCGAAAAAGCTGCGAGAGCTTAATTTTCAAGTCGAACACCGTCTTAACGTCGGCAAAGACGACTTTGAAAATTCGCTGGCCGAATTCGGAAAAAAAATAGAGGGCGCTGACGTAGCCCTGTTCTTTTTTGCCGGTGTCGGTTTTCAAATAGACGGGAAAAATTATCTTGTGCCGGTCGATACTGACGCAGGGCGCGAACATCGACTGACTTGGCGTTCCGTGGAATTAACGAAGATCCTTGAGCATATGTCGCGCTGCTCTCAAACAAGTCTCATATTTCTAGATATCGCTCGCGATCTGCGATTTGGCGATAGTCTCGTGCATATTGGCAATATTATACGTCTTTCAAATACTTTTGTAGCGTTTTCTACCGAACCCGGAGAAGTAGCAAGAGATTCGGTGGACGGAAAGCATAGTCCGTTCGTCTCTGCTCTGCTTCCTCTCATTGCTGAACCCGGCCTTTCTCTTTCAGATTTGATGACGTTGGTACGAACAGCCGTCATGAAGGCCACGAACGCCGAGCAAATCCCGTGGGAACAATCAAGCCTCCTTCGTCCATTCTATTTCAACCGAGAGATAACACTGAGCAGCATGGATCTGGGAGTCTCGAAAAAAGTCCCACACTCGACTTAGATGAGTTTTCTCATAGGCATCCGAGAAAAAGGTTTCACGCAAGAGGTTTAGCTCGCCGCATAATGTCAGTTATTTTAAGGCACGTTTTGAGACGAAAACAGTAAGAGTGAAGCTTCATCGATGCCCCGGTTTGCGCTCATCATTGGAAATGCATCATACAAATATGCGAAGTTGAAGACGCCGCGCAGGGACACACTTGCGCTTGCGAAAAAGCTGCGAGAGCTCAATTTTCAAGTCGAACACCGTCTTAACGTCAGCAAAGACGACTTTGAAAATTCGCTGGTCGAATTTGAGGAAAAAATTGAGAGCGCAGAGGTGGCTCTATTCTTTTTTGCCGGTCACGGTTTCCAAATAAACGGCAAGAACTATCTTGCACCCGTCAATGCTGACGTAAAGCGCGAAGGTCGGTTAACTTGGCGGGCCATCGAGTTGACAAAAATTCTCGAAGGTATGTCGCGCCGTGCCCAGACTAGCTTGATATTCCTTGATGCCTGTCGAGATTCTCCGCTTTTTCGTAGATGGATTGCCGAAGTAGAACCATCCCATTTGACGCGCGATTTCCAATCTGGTAACGGCCTCGCGCGTATTGGCAATATTAAAAGGCTTTCGAACACGTTCGTCGCATTTGCAACGGAGCCGGGAGGATTAGCGCGAGACTCGGTGGACGGAAAACATAGCCCGTTCGTGGCGGCGCTCCTTCCTTTGGTTGCTGAGCGTGGACTTTCCATTTCAGACTTGATGATACTCGTACGAACGGCCGTCATGAAGGCCACTAACGACGAGCAAATCCCGTGGGAGGAATCAAGCCTCCTTCGTCCGTTCTATTTTAACCCAGGAGACAGGATAGAGCAGCATAGATTCTCCGAACTCCTGAGAGAAGGCGCTACCCCGCTCGATGTGGACGAGTTCCTACAAAAACATCCGCAAACGGAATATCGTGCAGATGCGCTTGCACGATTAGAGGTGTTGCTAGCAACGTGTACAAATGTAACGGAGCTTGAGAAGTTTACTATAAAGATGTTGGTGCCTGCATGCAGTGAACGTGCCGTGCATCGATTGGCAACGGTGTTGTGGCCGTCCTATAAACGTGAAACCGATATCGAAAGGATTAGAAGGTTTGTTCATCGTTTTCCTGAATTCAAGCTCGGAAAAGAATTGCTTGCGTGGCTTACTTACAAGCGGCTTGGGAAGACGCGTAGTGATGTCGACGTAGCATGGAATTTTGAGCGGACGTTTGACGGAACGGCGGCGGCTCGTAGAGCCCGGAGACGACGTCTCGCTTTACTTCAGATTCAACAACTGAAAAGACGTTTCTATCGTGCTGGGAGTCTTTTGCGATCTCCTGCCATATTCCCAATATTTCGTTTGCCCCGTAAGGCTGCGACGTTTGGATTATCAGCTATTCGAGCGATGACGCTAGCGGTCTCATTCGTGGGTCTCGTATTCTGGATCGGAGTTATACTCAAACTTCCTTTTTTTGATCAACTGCCGGACGACGCAGTTTCGACTGGCGGCTTCGGTATCGCGATGATAATTGGAGTGTTAGCGTGGGCTCTACGAAGACGTTCCGCCCCATTTGAAGCCTCGACACATTATTGTGCGATAGCCTTGAATCTTCTTTTCGTAATCCCAAGCTTTGACAAGCTTAATCTTCGAATACCAGGTTTGACCACCTTTCAAACAGCGGCATCGATTTGGACTGTCGTCGTACTTGTGGCAGGAACCATCAGTTTTATACAACGAGCCGGGTCCATTTCCTTCTTCACAGCCACGTTATATGGCTTAACGCTGGGTTTTGCGCTTTCGCTGTTATCTAAGCAATTTTTTTCAGTGGGCGCCGAAATCTTCTTGCCGGTCACTTTGTTTGCCTGCTGGCTCGGACAATGGCTGGCCCGCGCGAAGCCTCGGCACATCAACGACGATCCATGATTAATTGCCGAATTTAAACCTCTCGAACACCCGAAATACTGCTCGCCGAACATCTTCAATTGATAGTTGTTCGGAGGATTGCTCGGTGCGTTTTGGGGTCTCACCCTTTGTCACAGGTATTTCTTCGGCTCGTGTAGACGCATCCTGCGCGTTGGTCGTTCCTGTCGCCTGTTCCACAGTACTTACTTGTAGCGGCGACGAGAACTTTTTAGGGTTCAAGCTAAGGTAGCGTGTTAGCAAAGCTGCTCCAAATCTTTCTAATCCTTAAAATTATATGGTATTAGAGTACCGTTTATTTTCCATTAATTTTTGCCACCAACCACTCATATCGCCAGTTAGCAAATAGTCCCAACACCGCTTGCCTTACTTTATCAAGGGACGAAGCTTGGTCAGACTCTTTCATGACCGGCGGGCGATCTTCAGGCAACTTCTCGGTTGGGCCTGAAAGACCTGGTTTTGCAGGCGTTGGTGGCACCACTGGCGGCAACGCTGGCTCAGGAGACGGAATTGCTGTGACCGGCGTTCCGACCGAAGGCGGCTGCAACGATGGGTTTGTCTTTGTATCAGGCGGCGGTGAAGGCAGTGAAAAGGATTCTTTAGAGTTTGTCGCGAGGCGCGCGATCTCCGTCAAACCTGAGACAACTCCTGGATGCATTAAAGACAATACACTCGCTTTCTTAAACGTGGCTTGAGCGTTATCAACAAGGTTTTCGTGCAGATACGCATTACCGAGCGCGACAAGTAAATCAACGTTCTTAGGCGCAATAGCGATCGCAGCCTCCAGCCATTTTATAGCTGTCGGGAAGTCATCCAGTTTCATACTAGCATTTGCATGTCCCCTGAGAGCATTTAGATTTTGTCCGTCGAGTTTGATCACCGCAGCGTAATCGCTTCGAGCATCCTTGTACTTTCGAAGTTTCATATATGTCTCGGCTCGACTAAAGTAAATTTCAGCGCTTTCCTTTTGGCTAAGCGAAGCCGTGTAACTGCCTATCGCATCCTCAAGTTTTTCCATATTAAGATACGCTGTCGCCATTCCTGCATGCAGTAAATACGTGTTGGAGCTTGCGGGGCTGAGCCTGATCGCGCGATCATAATCTGCTACGGCCAGAGCATACTCGCGGTTAGAATTGTATGCCGGAGCTCTAAGCGCGTAAATTGCTTGTAACTTGCTTGCGTCTTTTTTTACTAATCGTTCAGCCGTCGTGAGATCGTCTATAGCCTTCTTAAAATTCCCTTCTTTATAATAACTGTGACCGCGAATGCGGTAGCATTCGAACTTATCGACAGTGCTCGTAGTCCCACCTAGGGTGATGGCCCGCGACATGTCGGGAATTGCGGCGGCATACCGCTCCAAATTATACTTTGCGGCGCCGCGAAAGAAGTAGAGTTGAGCTGGAGCGATGCCCGCTCCTTCTGCTGAGTCAAAATCCTTTATTGCGCTTTGAAAGCGGTCTTGTCGTGCGCTCCTATAGAACGCCGTGCCTCTCTTGAGTAACGTGTTAGGATCGGAATTTCTTGGTCCAATTAATTGGGTATAGTCTGAAATTGCCCTGTCGTAATCGAAGGAAGCCTCGTGCGACGCCGCTCTGGCGGAAAGATACTCAGGCAGTGGGGTTCGCCGGATGGCTTCATTGTAATTTGGGATGGCGCTTTTCTGATTACCGTATTTTGCAAAGATATTGCCTAGACGAAAATATATGGCCGCGGTTTCGCTCTTGTCGAATTGTCCCTCTTGGATAAGTCGGTCGCATGAGCTCGTCTTCTGCTCCTCCTCACAAAGCTTTATTTCTTCTCTATAACGGAACGTAAAAATAAAAGATCTCTCTTTTCCGATCTTAGGCACGGCCGCGCAAACTGCGCTGACACTACAGATTGCTGCCCCGCAAGAATTGCGATCAATACAAATCGGCTCATGACCGGCGCGCCATCAATTGAGGCGATGGGTCGACCTTAGCGTGTAGCATAGCCGCGTCAACACTTGATAAGGTAGATTCCGGATTTGGCCGGCGTGGCGTATAGAATGCAGCTCGAGTTCAAGCGGTGGGTGCTGCCGTATTCGCCTGATGTCGTTTCGAAATGAACAAACGGTGCGTTTCTCTGCCGACCGAGCCATTTTTGCGCACGCCTACACGCCAGATGACTTGTCGAGTGACGAGGAAGAAAGGCGTAGCCCGGCTTCGATCACGCGCAAACTTGTTCAGGCCGAAGATCACCCGCCGCTTCGCCAAAACCGGGCAAGGACGGCGCGCAACTCCGGGCCGCTGACATCGGTGTAGATGGTGGTCGTCTCGATGGAGGCATGGCCGAGCAGGCGCTGCACGTTATCGAGCGACACGCCGCAGGAAACGGTGCCGACGCCGAAGCTATGACGCAACCCGCGCGGACAGGCCTGCCGTCCCGCGATGCCCGCGCGGCTCATGATCGATTTGACGCAGCGCCAAGCGGTGACCCGGCTCCACGGCCAGAGGCGCTTGACGGCAAGATCCGGCGCATGTTGAAGCACGCGCAAACGAAACTGCCGGTTCAACGCCGCCATGAGCTTGCGCGGGATGGGTACTTCACGACACGATTGGTCACGCTTCAGCGTGCGGAAGGTGACGACCGCGCTGTCGATCTGAAAGGAAGCGGGCGTCAGCGCCAGAACTTCGGAGACGCGCGCGCCGGTCCAGGCAAGCATCTCGGCGAACAAGGCGCGCTCGGGCGGCAGCTTCGCGATGATGGCGAGCGCGCGCTTTCTTTCGGCGCGGTTGAGGTATTTACGGACGGCCTGGGCGGAATAGAGCGTGGGCGATCGGTTCCGGCGTTTCACATCGGCCTCCATGCGAGGCCTTAACAATCCTAGTGTTTTGTTTCATGCCCATTTCGCTCAATATCCACGCGAATTTTCACATCAGGCTTTGCAAAAAACAAAGATGTCTGCCGTAAGAGAAGCCCTGACTTTACAGCGATATGAGCGCGGCTGCAACAATTCACTAGGATTGTTGCAGCAAGCTGCGCGGCGGCGGTTTTGCCTGCGCTTGTGGCATGCGCGCAGGCCTCCGCGGAAACAATAAATATAGACCGCACCTGCACCCAAGTGCGTCAGGTGTTCTTTGGCGTTGACGACATTGCGCACAAAGGCAATACGAAGATCGTGCCGTTCTCCAAGACGTACCGCAATCAGCTTGCCGGTTATTTCGAACGCGGCTGCCCAATGAACGAAAACTTCCCTATGCCGCCGCACGGGACGGACATGCAGTTGGCTGTCACGGTGGGCGACATCGTAGTGAGCGGCAAAATAAAGCTTGAGTTTGGGAAACCCCTACTTCGGTGAAGTGGTGAGTTTCTTGAAAAGATTTTCGTCAGGCTTGGAGGATTTTAGCTTCGGCTCTGTGCGCGCGGCCTTCGCATCGGCACGGCTGTCGTAATTTTGCTCCAAGCGCTTCTCGATCGCCGTTTTTCTGCGCCTGATTGCGGCATTCGCCTTGGCCGGGACTTGTTTGTCGTCGAGGCGATCGCGTAAGCCGCTATTGGTTTCGTGGCGTGCGCGATGCGCCGCAATTTCTGCGTCGATCGTCTTGCGGTCTTCCACCGTGGCAGCACGCTTGCGGCGGTCATGCAGCGCCGACAACTCCTCATCGCCCTCAAGGCCTTTCTGGTAGTTCTGCAAGGCCTTATTGGTAGTACGCGCCTTGGGATCGTGCCGGTCGATAATGGTGTGATCCAGCATCGCGGCACGATCTTTCGGAGAAAAGCCGAGAACGGCAGCATCGTTCGCCGCATTCAAGATATTCTGCGCCGTGAAGGTTCGATCGTACGCGCGCAAATAAGAGAAGGTGCCGAAGTCGAGGCCGGCTTGCGCAAATACGGATGCCGGGAATGTCGCCGAGGTGAGCGCCTGTACCGAGCGCGCCTCGGTTTCGGTAAGCCGTTGATAAGGACGCCCGGCGTTGCTTGATTTGGAAAGAACGGCATCGCCGATGCGTGCGCCCGGAAGGGCAGCAGCCTTTGCCTGAGCCGCCATCTCCTGCGGCGTGGCGCTAAGTTCGTTCAAGGCTTTGGGCGATGTGGCGTAATTTTCGGCCATCGCAGCGGCTCGTGCCACACGATCCGCGATGCTCAAGCCCGGCAGGTCTGTCTCAGCGATGATCTTCGCAAGGAAGGCCTCGCTGAGCGGCACGCCCCGCGCCGCCGCTTTCGCAGCCGCCCGGATCGACTCTTCGATGCGGACACGATCATCTTCGGTCATGGAGAGAAGTTTACAAAATTGTCGGTTAGAAACGCTTAATTCGGCATACACGCCCGGCTAACACATTGTTTTTCTTGCGAAAGGGTAGCGCCATCCTCTATGGAAAAGTTGCTGCCCGGCGGGTATATTGGCGGCAGGAGATAAGAGACATGATCAATCTACCCCAGGAAACCGAAGCCCTTGCACAGCGGCTTGCCCTTGCGAAACGTCTTCCCGTCGAGGAAGTCATCCGGCTGGCGCTTGAGGAAAAGGTACGCGCCGAAGGCATTGCGCCGGAGCCTAACCAGCCGCGCGACCCGTCCCCCAAGGCGGTTGCCGCGCGCCGCGCGCGCACCGACAAGCTTGTCGCGAAGCTGGCGGCCATGCCCGTTCTTGATCGCCGCTCTCCGCGCAACATCATGGACGATCTGAACGCCGAATGATCGTTGTCGATAGCTCCGCTCTTTGCGCCGTATTTTTCAACGAACCCGAGAAAAGCGCGTTTCAGGCAATCCTCGACGGCGACGAGCGCTGTATCATTTCAGCCGTCAACGCTTTTGAGACCGCCTGCGTACTGCGCGGCAAGCTTGGTCAAGCCGCCGTAGTAGAATACTGGCAATGGCTGGCCGACAACCGCATCGAGATTGTCGCTTTTGATGCCGTGCTAGCGCGCGAAGCGGCGGCGGCATTCGAGCGCTATGGCAAGGGCTTGCACTCGAAAGCAAACTTGAATCTTGCCGATTGCGCGGCCTACGCGCTCGCCAAGGCGATGAACGTGCCATTGCTTTTTAAGGGCAATGATTTTGCCGCAACGGATATAAAGCCGGTATAAGCAGGACAGCACAAAACCGCTACTTCGGTGAGGCGGTGAGCTTCTTGAAAAGATTTTCGTCCGGCTTGGAGGATTTTAGCTTCGGCTTTGCTTGCTCCACCTTCACATCGGCACGGCTGTCGTAATTTTGTTCCAAGCGTTTCTCGATTGCGCTCTTTCTGCGCCTGATTGCAGCATTCGCCTTGGCCGAGACTTGTTTGTCGTCGAGGCGGTCGCGCAAGCCGCTGTCCGACTCAAATTTGTTCCGGCGCGACGTGATCTCGGCGTCGATTGCCTTGCGGTCTTCCGCCGTGGCAGCACGCTTGCGACGGTCGTGCAGCGCCGCCAGTTCCTCGTCGCCTTCAAGGCCTTTCTGGTAGTCCTGCAACGCCTTGTTGGTGGCGCGCGCCTTCGGATCGTGGCGGTCGATGATGGCGTGATCCAGCATCGCGGCGCGATCTTTCGGAGAAAATCCGAGGGCGGCAGTATCGTTCGCGGCGTTCAGGATATTCTGCGCCGTGAAGGTGCGGTCATAGCCGCGCAAGTAGGAGAAGGTAGCGAAGTCGAGACCGGCGACGACGAAGGGCGAACTTGCAAAACTTGTGACGCTGATCGTCTGCATCGATCGCGGATCGGAGTTGCCGAGCGTCTGATAATTGGCCTTGGCGGATTCCCTTCGCGCTTCCGAGATATTTGGAGGCGAGCCGCCTGCCAGCCGTGAGCCAAAAACTGCCGCAGTCTTGGCCTGCGTCGCGATATCCTGCGGCGTCGCGCTGTGTACGTTCAACGGTTTGGGCGAAGCGGCATATTGTTCGGCCATCACCGTTGCGCGCGTGACCCGCTCGGCAAGGCTGAGGCCGGGCTGGCTGGTTTCGGCGACAATCTTTGATAGGAAGGCTTCGCCGATGGGCACTCCGCGCGCAGCCGCCAAAGCGGCCGAGCGGATCGATGCTTCGATGCGTGCAGGATCGTCGTGGGCCATGTCTTCCAAGCAACCTTCGGCGCAAAACGCGCGTTGGGCCTACCATTTTACGAAAACAGCAATTACAGAGGCTTAATTGAGTCCAAGGCGTTGATTTCACTCGAAAACTGTTCGGGGCGCTCAGCGTCCTTCACGCTAATCTCCCCTCATTCGCGACGGGCTGATGGCCTAAGAGCGCGAAAATTTTTCGAACTGCTTGCACATCCTTTCATCGCAAACTCGAGAGCTAACGTTACGGTGGTCGACCAGTGCGTTTATGAAAATTGACCTGACTGGGCTGATCATAAACCTGGAGGTAGGGCTCGCAGTGACCTGCCTCCGATAGAAAGCCCTCCAGCGCCAAGGTGGTCGCGATATGATAGGCAAGCCAATTGCGTCGCTCCCAATTTTCCAGAGAAAGTAATGCGCGCTCGTCCTTCTAAAGAAGCAAACGAGCACCCGTTCTTGTCATGCTGTCATCCGGCATTCGGAGCAAACGAATTATTCGGTTGCCAGTCGCGGCGGTGTATCGCGGAAATAACCAATGGTGCAGTGTTGGTTTTCATCGCAGTACGTTGCATCGGTCCCGCCCTGTTCGTGCACAACGGCATCACACAGATCGCCCGGTTTCACGGACCGTGGATCTTTTCGAAAATGGCAGTTGGACGGCGCCAACGCCTGCGCCCGCATCCCGAGATGTTTCCAACCGCTGTTTTCTGCTTCTTGCGCAGTATCGGGAATATGTACGCCACACAGCTGCATGTTTTTCTCCCTATCGGCTGCTGCGGATTCCGGTTGATACGGCCTGCCCGATCTGTGCGGCCAAATGGGATTGGACGACGGAGCTCGACGGGCCGACGACTGCGTAGCCCTTAGCGAGCTTTCGCTTCGTGTCGGCAATCTGAGACGGCCCCATGGTGATGAGGAGGTCGTCCTTGCGATCACGCGAAGCCGAAAGGAAATTGCCATCTGTATTAGCGGAGACGTCGACGAACTTCCAGGAAGGGGTGAGGTTGCCACCGAAAACAAGATCGAACGTTACATGATGCTCGATAACGTCCAGTGGACCGCCGGTCTCGAAGGGTTGCGAAACCGTATTTAGCGTCTGCGCTGTTTTCGCACCGGAATAGACGCTCTCATAGATTTTGAGGCTGCCTTGGATTGGATAATCGCCGAGTATTTGGCATGGCCTTCTCTCATTGCGAGTTGCATAAAACTCTGCAAAATTAAAGAACCATGTAATTGTTTGGACGCGGGTCGCATCCGTATCGACATTTGCGCCAATGCCCAAGGTGAACGCGTTTCGCATCAAAGAGACGCCAGGTTTGACGGACCCCTTTTCATCGACAGTCAGTGTCAGAGTGGTCTTGGCCGACCATGTGTAAAGCCAGTTCGCATCGTTCAGATCGCGGACGGTTTGATTGACCGCCTGTCCGAGCTCGCAGTTTACGTGCGCCGCAACGGCATTGACGAAGTTTGCATCGGCCGATGCCGCTTCCTGTCGCGTGGGATGGCCGAGCTCGATGTCCGGGACGGACAGGCCGCATCCGCATAGGCCTGACAAAGCGCCGACAGCAAAAAATAGAGAACTCAGATGACGCAAAGTGAGCCCCCCTCATTGCGGCACGATAATCATACAACCGGGGATTGGCGACAAAACGTTAAGCGCGGCCGAAGCGTTTCCACAGCGAAATTTGGAGGTGGCAAACATCGGTTGGAGCGCGGGAACCTAAAATCCATCACGGCCGCATAGGTGGATCGTCGAGCAAGTCGTGTGTTACGGAGACATTGCCTATGGTGGCGGTTGGCAGCGTCCATGATTCGCGACCTTGTGGCCGAGCAAAATCCGCCAGTTGCGTGTAGCGTCAGCAAAACTTAGACTTGCACCCAGCCCAAGGCTCGTTTAGTGTCGGCCTAACTGAATTTTTTGAATGTTTTGTTCAATAGTTTGCGGACCAAAGCAACGAGGCGCCTTCAAGGTAATCGTTTGGAAATTGAAGCGAGGGTTGGGGTCTGTCAATCTAGTCGTCAATGGCGTGTCGCCATCACCGAGATCGAGCGGCGCACCGGACTTGATTTCGGAAACGTCGTTCGCGATGCGGATACGATCAAGGAACATGATCAGCTACATGTCGGCAAAGTGAGGATCATTGTCAAATCCATGAGCGACCTCCTGCCGAAAAGCGCTGAGCGGTGATCACAGGGCGTCGATCGCGCGCGTGTGCAGCTTTCAGAATGCTTCATAGCAGCGCCACCAGTCAACGGTGCTCCATGGGCCGAACCGGCGTCCTGGACGCAATGATCGTCGGTGGCTCGACTATCAGTGGGATACTGCCATCACCACGTACACCACGACGATGCCCATGTAGAGACCCGCAACAATCCAGTACATTTTGCGCTCCTGTTCGCGAGGATTGATCATCGTCGGCATACAGGAGCGGATGTGCGCAATATCTGCGTTGCGGCAGAGCTTTGCAATCTTGTCACGCGCAATGGCAGCTGTGACGCGACGAACAGGCCATTGTCGGGTACCGAACGCCTTCATCATATCTTTGTGGAAATAGGGAAACGGCGTCACGTTATCCTGAACGAACTAGGTTTCTTGCCGCCTGTTGGATCAGTTGATCCCGATCCGTCACAGCCTTGAGGCCAACATGAACGAAGCGGCTAATCGTCTCAAAGACGTAGTACCAGCCCTCTCGTGCGTTACGGACCTGATTTCACACGGGGACAATCAATCTCCTTTGGACATGGAGGAACTTACCTATAGCAACGTCATGCGCTTGTTGGTTTCGCATGACGTGGGTACATTAAGCCCCTTCAACTGGCGGTGGTTTGGTGACCATCGCGCGGTGATCGCGCCGCCGGTTTTGCGCTCGGGTGAGTTTTACCGGGAATGTGGCGTGTCCAGCCGCAGTGGCGTTATCTTGCGGATTTCGGCGTGGCTGTATCTTGCGTCCAAGCTGGACGCGTTTTGGCGATCGTACCACCGTACGCGAAGCGGCTCTGCGCATGAGCATTTTGGCGGATCGCGGTCACTGCTCGTTGAGTTGGCACAGGCGCACCGTTATCTGCTCAGCATACCATGTCTTGACTGTACTGTGGCGGGCGAGTTGACCGCGCTTACGGCGGCGACGGACGCCGCGATTTATTGCGACGACTATCTCGTGACAGTAGCAAAATTGGCTGATGCCGAAGATGGCTACGAGGGTCTGGCCACCCGCGCGTGGAAAGCCATATCGCCTCTCAATCGACATGGGGTTAAGCATACCATCATTATGACAAATAATATCCCTAGCGCTCCCCTTAGGGATGAGGCAGTATTGGAGTGCCTACCCTCGGTTGTGGTAACGAGGGACCTTCCCTCTGTCCAATATGTATGAACCTCCCCCGAATGAGTGGACACCTGTAGTAGGCTCGAAGAGCCAGGAGG
>NZ_CAXUNQ010000076.1:0-16243 GCF_964252615.1 uncultured Bradyrhizobium sp. | reverse complement strand
AGCGGTGCGCTGCAGAGCCGGGGTCCCGGTTGCTTGCGACGCGAAGAAACCGAGGGTTTCGGTTGTTGCGGCTGCAAGGAACCGGGGTCCCGGTTCTGCGAAGCGGCATGAAGAATGCCGCATCGCCCGGGACACGGGGAGGTCGTCATTGCCGGGCTTGTCCCGGCAATCCATCCCCTTCGAAACGACTCTTCCGAAGATGGATGGATACGCGGGTCAAGCCCGCGTATGACGGGATGTGTGAATCCAGTAGGGACAAGCCCGGCCATGACGTTGAGGCGCTGCCTGGCAATGCTGCTTCGCATTGGAACCATCGGCACGGCTCCTGCATATTCCCAGCGTCGCTGCACGGCGGCACATTCCGCCCTCATTTTCGCGAGCGACATTGATGCCGACCCAGGTTTCCCCCGTTTCCGCTGTTCCGGCTCCTCCGACACCCCGGACCCTTCCCGCCTGCGCGTTCAAATCGCCGTTGATCGCGCTGTCCGGCGTGGTCGACTACGAGATGTACGAAAAATTCCGCAAGCAGTTCGACAAGGCGTCCGATCAGGAGCTTGTTGTGATCGAGCTGTCGACGCTGGGCGGCGATCCGGAAGTGGCGCGGATGATGGGGGAGGACGTGCGCTTTGCGTCCGAAATGGAGCAGGCGCGGCGCTTCGTGTTTCTCGGCAAGGCCGCGATCTATTCGGCGGGCACCACCTTCATGAGCTTCTTCGCGCGCCAGAACCGCTATCTGGCGCGCGGCACCCGGCTGATGATCCATGAGCGCAAGCTGGCCAAGAATCTGGTGATCGACGGTCCGCTGACGACGTGCCTCGCCACGGTGCAGGCGACCCTCAATGAGATCGAATGCTCGATCGCGATCCAGAACGAGGGGTTCCAGAATCTCGTGCTCGGCTCGTCGGTCACCATCGAGGAGGTGCTGAAGCGGGCGCCCTCGAACTGGTACCTCGAGGCGGAGGAGGCCCGGCAGCTCGGGCTGATCGAAGCGGTGCTGTGACCGGCTTGCGCCGTTCGCCAGCGCGCGCTTCATAGTGTGGTCATGTTGCGATCAACTCGAAGGAGCCGGCCATGAGCAAACCCAGCAGCGAGCAGATCCGGATGGGTTCTGAAGCCATCGCCTTCTGCATCGCGCGGACCCTGATCGAGCGCGACCCGTCGCTGAAGGCGCCGATGCGCGCCAATCTGCGCAAGATGTGGGAATTGCTGGAACAGCGCGAAGACCACGGCGCCGCCGACATGGTCGACACCATGATCAAGGCGCTCAACGATCCCGCGTTCTTCAAGCCGTAACGGCTCGCCGGGTCTCGCAGGCGCTATGCCCACTCCGCCTTGGCCCTGGCGATAAGGCCGTTGGTGGGATCGCTGAGGGAGGGGCACTGCATCAGGATGTCGAAGCTCTGCTGCGCCAGCAGCCGGCCCGCCTTGCTGTCCGATGGAAAGTGCAACCCGAGCACTTCGCGGTTGCGGGCGATCCGGCTCGCCATCTGCTGCAGCGGCGACTTTCCGGGATTGGGCGGCGGCGGGTTGTCCGGCGCCGGTCCTCCCACCAGCAGCGTCGGCGTGCTCGCCGCGGCCGGCATCACCTGTTCCAGACAAAGCGCGATCAGCAGCGATTCGGTCGCATGGCCGCTCGGATACGAGGCGTGGCCGGGGACGTCGATCGGCGGCAGCAGATCCGGCGAATATTGCGACGGCCGCGGCCGGTTGTAGAGCATCTTGTAGTGCATGACCTGGAATTGCCCGATGTGCGAGGCGATTTCGACCAGCGTGTGGGTGGCGGGCGCCGACGCCGAACTGCACATCAGGATGCCGCGGAAATACGCCCAGGGATTGGTCCGTTGCGCCATCGCCTCCGACATCACGCCGGGACGGTATTCGATGAGTTTGACCAGTTCGTCGAGTTCGGCGTTGATCGCCGCCTGGGCCGTCGGCAGCAGAGCGTCGAGCAACGTCTTGAACTGGGTCCATGCCGGCTGTCCGGCGGCGGTCTTCACCAGCACGAATTCGCCGAGAACGGAGACCGCGACCAGCTTGGCGTCCCAATATTTGCGCGGAAAGGTGGTCGGATGAGCATTGCGCCATTGCAGCTCAAAATCCGCCGGCGGCCATTTGTAGCCGTGAAACCAGTCCTCCATGATGCCATTGGCGTCGGGCACGGTCGCCAGCGCCGGCGAAACTCCGATCGGACGCACATAGGCGCCGCTGCCGCCGACGACCACCGTGCCCGTGGACATGTCCATGTCCATATCCATGTCCATGTCCGCCGATCCAATTCCGCTCATGAAATCCTCCCCTCGTTACGCCCTGCCTCGAACGCCGTACTAATCAGGCAGGCCGGATGTCCGCAAATGCTGCATGTACCTTGAACTGATTTCCGGATCGCGAAACGGCTGCAGGGTGCGTTCGAACGTGCTCAGCCGAAACAGCGGTTCGCGCTGCCGTATCGTCGCCGCGACCTCGCGCGCTTCGTCAAGCCGGTCGAGCGCGGTCAGCGCCGCGGCGAGATACCGCAGATTGGCGGTGTATTGCGGGTTTTCGCTGAAGCACAGTTTCCCCCATTTAACCGCCTCCTCGTAAGAGCCGAGGGAATAATGGGCCAGGTTCAAACTGCTGTAATAGGTAAAAAGATTACGGTCCAACGGCGACAGCCGCATCGCCTGGTCGGCGTGCTTGATGGCCTGCTCGCCACGCCCGATATAGCTCAGGGTCGGACTGGACAGGAACCAGGCCAGCGAGTGGTTCGGCGACGCCGTCAGCGCCCGGTCAAAGTAAACCAGAGCGCTGTCATAGTCATGGAACAGGAAAGACTGCAGGTGCCCGTAAGTCGCCAGCGCCAGCGCATTCTGCGGATCCTGCTCGATTGCCTTTGCCGCAAACTCCAAAGCCTTTGCGCGATCCCCGGTCGGGTCGGTCGACCAGCCCTGGCCGAGATACAGGCTGTACCACCGCGCGGTCCAGGCTACCGGCATGGCGAATTCGGGGTCTTCCTCCATCGCCTTTTGCAGATAGCCGCGGGCCTGCATGAAGGAATCTTTTTCCAGGGTGTTGATGATGTGCAGCGCGCGGAGCGTGTGGTCGTAGGCGCTGAAATTCTCCGGTTTCTTCCTCATGGCCGTGCGCAGCTCCGCGGCGCGCACATTGGGCGCGATGCCGGCGACGATCTTCCCCACAATCCGATCCTGCACATCGAACAACTCTCCCGGCAGTACTTCCGACTTCTCGCCCCACAGCGTGGCGCCCGTGTCTGTGTCGCAAAGCTCCACCGATACCCGCACCGACCGCTCGGACCTTCGCAGGCTGCCGCTGAGCACGTAGCGGACCCCGAACATCCGTCCGACCTCGCGCGGATCAGGCAGACGTCCTCGATAGGCGAGAGTTGAAGCGCGCGAAATCACCATAAGTTCGCGCAACCCCGATAAAGAGAGTGTGATATCCTCCACACATCCATCACAAAAATAATCGTCGGCCGGGTCGCCGCCGATGTTTTCCAGCGGCAGCACCGCAATCGACGGCAGTTTGCCCGCCGGGCGCTGCTGGGGCTCCGAAACCGCCTGCTCCACGGCGTCCAGGGCAAACGCCCTGATCGGATTCTCGAAATTCTTCAGTTCCAGGGCGCCGAGGTCGCGCGCGGTCCGGCCAAGACTGCCGCGGACCAAATCATGAACGGCGCTGGAGAGGACGACGCCGCCCGCCGGTGCGTGCTCCTGCAGCCGCGCCGCCAGGTTGACGCCGTCGCCGAACACGTCGAACTCGGTGGTGATGATGTCGCCGACATGCACGGCGATCCGCAGCGCGATCGGCAGCGACGAATCGGCGGCGCGCTCGGCTTCCATGCCGGACTGCACGGCGAGCGCCCACCGCACCGCATCGAACGCACTTGGAAATTCCGCCAGCACGCCGTCGCCGGTCGACTTCACCACCTTGCCGCGGTGCCGGGCCGCTTCGGGACGTACGATCTGATCGAGAATGCTCATCCAGCGCTGATGGGTCCGCGTCTCGTCGCGGCCCATCAGGATCGAGTAGCCGACAATGTCGATGAAAGCGATTGCCGCAAGCCGACGATCCATGCGGGCGGCGTGATCGCCGTTGGATGGGCAACTGGGCATCTACTCTTGCACCCCGCACAACTATTGTTTGTCCCCGGCCCGATTTGTCTATTATGCTCCGGCTAATTGCAAGGTTTCGATTGCTCGTTTGGCCGGCCGATCCATGACGGTTCTGCCGGGGTTATGGATTTATGGGGGCGACAATCATGACGCAGAACCCGATCAGGTATTTTGTCGTGCTGAAGAACCCGAACGGGTTGGAGCATTCGTATTTTGAAGATTCCGCCACGGCCGACCGCTGGGCTGCACGCTACATCGCCCTGCAGATCTACGGACCGGAGCTGGTCGACGACGTGCCCTTCACCATCGCGTCCCGGCCTTCCGCCCTGGTCCACCTCGTCTCCGAACCGGACTCCGAGCGGCCGTTGAAGCCGCGGCAGCCGCACGAGCTGGTGGTGTCGCTTAACGTCACCGGCAACGCCAGGCTTTCCCCCGCCCAGGTGGTCGACGACATCATCAAGGCCGCGCTCGAGAAGCCGGAGGTTTTCGTCGGCGGCAGTCCGGACATCCCGTTCGCCTCATCCGATCACTGGTGTGTCGGGGATGCGGCCGATCCGATGTTTTCCGACCGCTCGGCGGCTCAGCGTCTGATCCGCGCGGACGCGCTGCGAACCCGGCCCAACACCACCGGTAAGGGCGTCAACGTCGTCATTGTCGATCAAGGACTCGACAAGCGCGAGCTGGGAAGCAGCTATGGAGGCGGCTGGAAGGTCGGTGCCGCAGTGCCGGGCGCGCCGCAGCAGCAGCCGGGATCGATCCGGCGTCCCCACGGCATGATGATGGCCCACAACATCCTCGAGGTGGCGCCCGACGCCCTGCTGTTCGATCTGCCGCTGGCGCCGCCGAGAATTTCGAACATCACCAATTTTCTCAGCCTCGCCTACGCCGCCTACAGCGTGGCGCTGACCGACGTCTGGCACTGGAAGCGCGGCAAGTATCCGGGACCGTGGATTTTTGTGAACCCCTGGGGGATTTACGATCGCTCGTCGGAAGTCCCCCTGGGCGGGTACACCACCAATCCCCATAACTGTTTCAACCGGCTTATCGGCCAGGTGGTGGCCGACGACAACGACGTGGTATTCGCCGCCGGCAATTGCGGCCAGTTCTGTCCGGATATGCGCTGCGGCGAGGAAGACCAGGGACCGGGATACAGCATCTGGGGCGCCAACTCGCTGGCGCAGGTGCTGACCGTCGGCGCGATCCGGGCCGACAGCATGTGGCTCGGCTATTCGTCGCAGGGACCCGGCCAGCTCGCGCTCGGGCCGAACAAGCCGGACCTCTGCGCCACCAGCCAGTTCCGCGAGGACGGCGATGCCTTCAGCATCAACACCGGAACGTCGGCGGCCTGCGGCCTCGCCGCCGGCGTGGTCGCGGCGTTGCGCAGCCGATGGGATTCGGCCAGGGTGTCGCCGCATCAGCTCAAGCACGTGCTGAACCAGTCGGCGAGAAAACCGCCCGGCCTTGGATCGAACCCCGGCCTGCGCCACCGGCTCGGACACGGCGTCCTCGATGCCAACGCCGCCTTCGACCAGTTGATGATGCAGTTTCCGTGAGGCGATAACGCCACTTCGCCCACCCGCGTCGATGTGTGCATCCGGCAGCGCCCCGCCGCGTGCATGCATCTTCCGCGTATGCACATCTCCGCGCGCACCATCTCCATCGTCATTGCCGGGCCTGACCCTACTGGATGCACACATCTCGCCGTCGTTGCAGGGCCTGACCCGGCAATCCATCCCTTCGCAAGACTCTCGCGAAGATCGATCGACACGCGGGTCAGGCCCGCGTAAGGACCCGAGGACGGCGGCTCACGTGCCGGGGCGCGAAATTTCGGTTTCCTTGGAGGTGATGAACTCCAGCAGCGCCGGCACGCCTTCCTCTGTCTTGGCGATGCCGCGCCGGATCGCCGGCACGATATCCTCGGGCCTGGTGATGCGTTCGCCGTAACCGCCGAAGGCGCGGGCCATGGCGGCGTAGTCGCCGGAAATGTCGGTGGCGCGATATTTGTCGGTGGAGATCGGCATCACTTTCAATTCGATCGCCATGGAGAAATTGTTGAGCAGGATCGACAGGATCGGAATCCGCTCGCGCACCGCGGTCTCGAAATCCATGCCGGTGAAACCGATCGCGGCGTCGCCCCAGACGTTGATGCAGAGCCGGTCCGGTCTTGCCAGCTTGGCGCCCATCGCGAGCCCCAGGCCGTAGCCGAGCTGCGTGGTCTTGCCCCAGCCGATGTAGGACAGGGGCTCGACCGATTTCCAGAACGGCGAGAGCTGGTCGCGCGGACTGCCGGCGTCGTGGGTGATGATGGTGTTCGACATGTCGACCGTGTGCTGCAGATCCCACAGCACGCGATAGGGATTGAGCGGCGCGTCGTCATGCGTCAGCTTCGGCATCCATTTGGCGAGCCAGTCGCGGTGCGACGCCGCGATCTCGGCGGCGACCGCGCTTGCGTCGCGGTCTGCCGGAACGGTTCTGTCGATTTCATCGAGCAGGGCGTCGAGCACCAGCGCGGCATCGCCGAGCAATCCGACCCTGGCCTCGACGTCCTTGTTCAGATGCGCGGGGTCCAGCGTCGAATGCAGGATGGTCTTGCCCTTCGGCATGGCGACGGCGAACGAGGTTTCGGTGAACGAGCAGCCGATGCCGAAAATCACGTCAGCCTCGCCGAGGAATTTCGGCACCGCGCGCGGCATCGCGACGCCGCCGGAGCCGAGCGACAGCGGATGCGTCTCCGGAAACGACGACTTGCCGCCGAGGCTGGTGCAGACCGGAATGGCGAGCCGCTCGGCGAGCCGCTTCAACTGCGGCCAGGCGCGGGCGTAATGCACGCCCTGGCCGGCGTAGATCACCGGCCGTCCTGCCCCGGCCAGCAGCGCGGCGGCCGCTTTCACATCCGCCGGATCGGCGCCGCTGCGGGTGCGCAGCACCGGCGTGTAGGCCAGCGGCTCCGGCACTTCCTCGTTCCACATGTCGGCGGGGATTTCCACGATCACCGGGCCGCCGCGGCCGTTCTTCAGTTGGGTAAAGGCGCGGCGGAAAATGTTGCAGACCTCGCCGGCCAGCGTGATCGGCTCGGCGGACTTTGCGAAGGCGCGCATCGCGCGGCTGGAATTGAAATTCGGCTCGATGTTGGCGAGACGCCGGGCGTATCCCATCGGCAGCACCAGCACCGGCACGGATTCGCCGTAGCATTGCGCGACGCCGCCCATGGCGTTCTCCGCACCGGGACCGTGCTGCATGCAGAACGCGCCGAGGCTGCGGCCGGAGGACAGCCGCGAGATCGCATCCGCCATGTGCACGCCGATGCGTTCCTGCCGCACCATCACCGGGCGGATGTCGGCGCTGGCTGCGAATTCGATCAGGTGGTTGACCGGATAGCCGCAGAGGATCTCGATCCCCTCGCGCTTCATGATTTCCGCGATCGCCGCGCCGAGCTTCATGCCGGTTGCCCCCCTTTTTTTGTTGTGCCGTGTTGGCGGGGAGTGGAACAGGAATCAAGCGAGGCGTAAAGCTTTCTCCGCCGCCGACGGCGCGGGCGATGCGGCCCGCGCCGCGCCCACGATTCCACGCCGCTCTTAATCGATTGTTCAGCCTGTCGCTCAACCTCCTGGCAACCAATGCTGCTTAACCTCGCTGCGCATTGGCGCGGATCCGTCCGTCCGCCTGCGACGGGGAGGCCTGGGTGCGGCAGCAGATTGCGACGTTCCTGCGCGACGAGGAAGGCGCCACCGCGATCGAATACTGCCTGATCGCCTGCGGCATCGCCTTTGCGATCATCGCCATCGTGCAGGGCATCGGCCCGCAGCTCGGCACCAAATTCACCGCGGTCAATTCGTCGCTGAAATAGCCGCGCGGCGCCCGCCCACCGTCGCGAACCCGCGCGGATGCGGCTGACGCCGTTTTGCCTTCCTGGACGAAGCGCCGGCGACCGTGATCACTGCGCAACGGCATGGGCGGGTCTGGGACTTTGCGCAGTTTTTTAAAAAAAAGTCCTAGGAGTATATTGACAGCGTAACGCTGCCGGCGTAGAGTACGGACATGCTGCAGAAGTGGGTTTCGAGGCAAAGCGCCTTGTCCCGAAGGCGATAACGAGCGGCAAGCCCGCTGATCGCCGCCAGCCCCGGAACATCATCCGCCATCGCGCGTTGCTTTGACTGAGGCCGTAAGGCATTCATCACACGCGGGAATCGAGGGTGCCATGGCAACCAAGCAAGAGCGTCCGATCGTCGAAACCACGACGGAAGCGCGCGGCGCGGAGGCCGGTCCGTCCGTGCTCGCGCTGTTGATGGTAAGCCTCGGGCTCGCCGTGCTGATCCTCGGCGTGGTCTGGTTCGTGTTTTTCCGCACCTGAGGCGGCGTAAACCGAATCGCGCAAACCGGCGCATCCGGATTGACGCTTATTGAGACGTCTGCCCAATGCCAATGACACGTGCAGCCACGCCGGCGGTAAAGTCGGCGGGCGGCACGCGTGTGCGCGCGAAAACGGCGGTGGCCGGCAGGCCGCCGCGGAAAAACGCGGCGTCGCGCGCCGCGAAAAAAGCGCGGGTCGTGAAAAAATCCGCGCAGGCCATCAAACGCGAGGCGGAAGAAAGGCGCCGGGCCGCGGTCGAAGCCCGGCAACGGACAAAGGCCGCCACCAATCGGATCGTCGGCGCCGAGCCGGTCGCGGTCGATCCTGACGACGACGTCGCCCGTGCCGCGATCGACAAGCGGCAGGTGCGCGGTCGTCGCACCGCGGTACAGCGTGCGGCCGATCCGCCGCCGGGTGCCGGTGCCGCCCTGGTCGAGCGCGTGACCCGCGCCGTCGAGCGTGAATTGTCGCAGATCGAGCTGATCGTCGGCGGCAGCCACGTCAACCGGACCCAGCGCACCGAGGCCGAACGCCGCGCGCGGACGCTGGCCTCGCTGGCGCGCACGCTCACCGAGGTACGCCGGCTGCGCGCCGAAGAGGACAGGCTGAAACCCGCCGATGATAACGCCAGATCTCGAAACACCCCTGAATTTCGACTGGAACTCGCGCGACGACTGGATCGACTTGTCGCTGAAGCAAAAGCTGTACATCCTGATGAACGCTGAAGACGGCGACATCGACGAGATCGCCGCCAACTGGACGATTTTTTCGCACCGCCATCAGCGCCCGCCCGATCTTGCGGCCAATGGAAATCCCTGGCTGACCTGGCTGATGATCGGCGGCCGCGGCGCCGGCAAGACCCGCGCCGGCGCCGAATGGGTTCGCGCGCAGGCGCTCGGCCTGCCGCCCTTCGCGGTCGAAAAAGCCGCGCGCATCGCGCTGGTCGGCGAAACCGAACACGACGTGCGCGAGGTGATGATCGAAGGCGTTTCGGGATTGCTTAGCGTGCACGCTTGGCACGAGCGCCCGACCTGGCTGCCGTCGCGAAAACGGCTGGAATGGAGCGACGGCCAGGTCGCGCAGGTGTTTTCCGCGGAGGATCCCCAGAGCTTGCGCGGGCCGCAATTCTGCTGCGCGTGGTCCGACGAGATGGCGAAGTGGCGCTATGCCGAGGCCGCCTTCGACATGCTGCAGTTCGGCTTGCGGCTCGGCGCGCAGCCGCGGCAACTGATCACCACCACACCGCGGCCGACCGCGCTGTTGAAGCGGCTGATCGCCGATCCCAGCAGCGTGGTGACGCGCGCGGCGACGCGCGCCAACGCCCACAACCTCGCGCCGACATTTTTGCAGACGGTGATGGGCCGCTACCAGGGCACGCGCCTGGGCCGGCAGGAGCTCGACGGCGAGATCATCGAGGACCGGCCGGATGCGCTGTGGTCGCGCGCGCTCCTGGAGGCGTGCCGGGTGAGCGCGGCGCCGGCCTTGCAGCGCATCGTGGTCGCGGTCGATCCGCCGGCGTCCTCCGGCAAGCGCGCCGCGTCCTGCGGCATCGTCGCTGCGGGCGTCACCGAGGCCGGCATCTGCTACGTGATCGCCGACGACACCGTATCCGGCGTCACGCCGAGCGACTGGGCGATGAAGGCGATCGCGCTGTGGCACCGGCTGCGGGCGGACGTGCTGGTGGTGGAAGTCAACCAGGGCGGCGACATGGCGCGCACCGTCATCAACGAGGTCGATCCCGCCGTGCCGGTGACCAAGGTTCATGCGTCGCGCGGAAAATGGATGCGCGCCGAACCCGTCGCGACGCTGTACGAGCAGGGCCGGGTCAAGCACGCAGGATCGTTCGCCGCGCTGGAAGACGAAATGTGCGATTTCGGCGTCAGCGGCCTGTCGAGCGGCAAATCGCCGGACCGGCTGGACGCGTTGGTATGGGCAATCGCATCGCTGGTATTCCAGCCCCGCAGCGGGCCGAGAATACGGGCGCTGTGAGGGGGCCGTGCCCTGGGGGGCGCGATGCAGCGCTTCTTCGGCGCTGTTTCGCAGATCGGGACCCTGGTTTTCTTTAGCGATGCCGCCACAGGCAAACCGGGGTCCCGGGTCTGCGGTGCATCAGCATCGCCTGCGGCGATGCCGCTGCGCCGCGCCCGGGAAACGCTGAGCCTAAGCGCCAGCGGCGCGCGCGAGCAACAGCTCGCTTATCAACTTTTAGGACATGCCATGTTCAACCGCCTTCGCGATCTGCTCGCGCCGCCCGAGACAAAATCCTCGCGCACCGCCCGTCTCCTCGCGTTCGAGAGCGGCGGACGGGCGCGGTGGACGCCGCGCGATTACGGCGGCCTTGCGCGCGAAGGCTATCTGGCCAACGCCATCGTGCATCGCTCGGTTCGGTTGATTTCGGAAAACGCGGCAGCCTGCCAATTCCTGGTGTTCGAGGGCGCCGCCGAACGCGAGGCCCATCCGCTGGCGCAGTTGCTGAACCGGCCGAACCCGCGCCAGGACGGCGGCGCCTTCTTCGAGATGCTGGTTGCGCATCTGCTGCTGGCCGGCAACGCCTATGTCGAGGCGGTGGCGCTGGGCGACGCCGTGCGCGAACTCTACGCGCTGCGCCCCGACCGCATGAAGGTGGTGCCGGGCGCCGACGGCTGGGCCGAGGCGTATGATTACGCGGTCGGCGGCCGCAGCGTGCGCTTCGATCAGCTCGGCTCCCAGGTGCCGCCGATCCTGCATCTGACGTTCTTCCATCCGCTCGACGACCATTATGGCCTGGCGCCGATCGAGGCCGCGGCGGTGGCGGTCGACACCCACAACGCCGCGGCGCGCTGGAACAAGGCGCTGCTCGACAACGCCGCGCGGCCCTCCGGCGCGCTGGTGTTTTCCGCCGACAACAATGTGCTGTCGGCCCAGCAGTTCGACCGCCTCAAGCGCGAGCTCGACGACACCTATACCGGCACTGCCAACGCCGGCCGTCCGATGCTGCTGGAAGGCGGACTGGACTGGAAGGCGATGTCGCTGACGCCGCAGGACATGGATTTCCTCGAAGCCAAGCACACCGCGGCGCGCGAAATCGCGCTCGCCTTCGGCGTGCCGCCGATGCTGCTCGGCATTCCCGGCGACAACACCTTCGCCAATTACGCCGAGGCCAACCGCGTGTTCTTCCGCCAGACCGTGCTGCCGCTGGCGCAGCGCGTCGGAAGCGCGATCGCGCAATGGCTGAGCCCGCAATTCGGCGAGGCCATCCGCGTGGTCATCGACACCGACCGCATCGACGCGCTCGCCGCCGACCGCGCCGCACTGTGGGACCGCGTCAGCAAAGCGCCGTTCCTGACGCTGAACGAGAAGCGCGAAGCGGTGGGGTACGGCCCGGTCGAAGGCGGGGACCGGTGGGGGTGAGTCTGCGTCATCGTCCCCGCGAAGGCGGGGACCCATAACCCGTGGCGGTTGCGGTCGTGCGTAGGCGTTGCAATGCCATCCCTCACTTGAACGACACGGCGTATGGGTCCCCGCCTTCGCGGGGACGACGACGAGAGTGAGTGCGCAGAAAGAGACGCTGTTCAGCTTTCTCGGCTTAGCTTCCTCGCGGGTGGGGCGGCTACCGCGGGCACTCCGCGCCGGAGTCAATCCATGCCTGCACCAGTTCTCCCGCGGCTTCCTGCGTGCCCGGGGCGGGTTCGCGGCCGTCGCCGGGGGACCAGCCCCAGGCCACCAGGTCGTCCTTGGCGACGTGCTCCTGCAATAGCGCGAGGTCGCGGCCGCCGTTGCGTGCGGTGTCCTTGAGCTGGCGGCAGATGTCGCCGAGGGTTTTGCCTTCCCAGGCCATTTCCAGCGGCGCCACGCCCCAGCGTGGATGGCCGGGAATGCTCTTGTAGCCCGCGGCCTCGTGCAGCGTGACATTCTTCTCGGTGTGGCATTCGCCGCACGGCGTGCCGAAATGCCCGGTGTCGTTGCGCCATACCGCCGGCCGATGCTCGTGATGATCGGCGCCCTGCAGCGGATGGTCGCCGGCGGGATGGCAGTTCATGCAGCGCGGATGCGTCAGCACACGGCCGACCTCGGTAAAGATCGCGCGCGAACGCTCGGCCTTGTCGGCGATCGACTGGAATTCGGACGGGGGCTTGAGCGGCGGCGCGGGCGGGGTCTGCGCCAGCGCCGCCGACAGCGCCATCGCCATGCAGCCGGTGCCCAGGATCAAGCCCGATAATCGCCTTGCCATCGCCTGCCTCCCTGCAAATCGAGAAGCTAAGCGCCGCACCCGCCATTTGTTCCCGTTTCCCGGGCGCGATGCATCACGCCGCTTCTTTGCGGCGTGATGCTTCGCAGACCCGGGACCCCGGTATCTTCCGACAACGCTGGCCTTGAAACCGGGATCCCGGCTCTGCGGTGCACCGCTTCGCGAAGTGCTACGCGCTGCACCGCGTCCGGGACACGCGAGAGCATCCATGTCCGACCTGATCCGCATCTTCGGCGAGCGCGGCGATCTTGCGCATCTGGCGCTGCTGTTGTGGGCGGTGGCGGCGAGCGGGGCGCTGACGCTGTGCCTGCGCGAACTCAGCGCGGCTTCGCGCCGCTTCGACGATTTCGTGCGCGAACTCGCGCGCTTCAACCGGCGCGCTCATCGCCGCGCCAAACCTCGCCACTGAAAGGAGTATCGCCATGGACGATCTGCACGCCACGCTATCGGCGCTTCAGGCCGAAACCAAATCGGCCAAGGAAGATCATCTCACCGTGTTCCGCGAATTTCTGGCCCAGCTCGATCAACTGCAGCGCATGGCGCCGCCGAAACCGCCGCGCGACAAATCCGGGACGCGCCGCAAGCCGGCGCGGCAGCGGGGCTAGCAAGCAACGCGAAGCAATCCGGAGCGGTCAATGCATACCGGATTGCTTGGTCGCTTCGCCTCGCAATGACGTCTCTTCGTCCCTGTCATCGGGCCGGCGATAGCCGGACCCGTTGGCGGGGCGACGCCAACAAAACACCAACCCGCGAGGCTCTGCCATGCACGCGCCGTTGCTTTCCGCGTCCCGTCTTGCGCTTCACCCTGACGGCGCGATCGAGGGCTATGCCAGCCTGTTCGGCGAGGTCGACCAGGCCCGCGACATGGTGATGCCCGGCGCCTTCACGCAGACGCTGAAGCAGCGCGGCCTGCGCAAGATACCGATGCTGTTCCAGCACGATCCCGCAGAACCCGTAGGCATCTGGCTCGAGCTGGCCGAGGACTGGCGCGGATTGCACGCGCGCGGCCGGCTGATCCCCGACGTGACGCGGGCGCGCGAGCTGTTATCGCTGCTGCGCGCCGGCGCGGTCGACGGGCTCTCGATCGGCTACCGCACCGTGCGCGGCCAGATCGATCCGAAAAGCCGGGTGCGCAAGCTCTACCAGGTCGACCTGTGGGAAATCTCCATCGTGACGTTCCCGCTGCTCAACGGCGCGCGGATCAGCGCGGTGAAGGAGCTGCCGAAACCGTCGCGCTTGCGCGCGGCCGCAGAGGCGGAATGGCGACGCGTGCTGGATGGGGAGGACATCGGCTCGCCGCGCACGCCGCGCGCGCCGCCGGCGGCGTCTCTACGCGAACGTGCCGGACGCAAGGCGGCGCTGAGCGCCGTGCGTGGCGCAGGCCGCGGTCCGTAGCGCGAAACAGCAAGCCTATTCCGCCGCGCCGGCACCATGTGCCGCTGCGTCAGCAGCCCCTGCAGATGTTCAGCGTCCGATCGAGCTTGCGGTCCAGCAGCCGTTCGCGGCCGCGGCGCGCGGCATGGTTCGAATTGCGGCGCGCGTCGCGGCGCAAGGCCGCAGCGCTGCGGCGCTGGATCCGGACCACCGGCGCCGCGCGCTGGGAGATGCCGCCTGAAGCCGCCGGCGCCGACGGCACCGCTGGCACGGTCATGCTGGGCGGCGGCGGCGCTTGAGGCGCATTGCGGCGGCCGCTGGGATCGGTGCCGGAATTGTTGAGCCCGCCGACGCTGCCCGGTCCCGGCGGAATGCCGCTGACGCCGGCATCCTGCGCGGAACATGGCAGCGGCGCGAGCAGCGCGCCGAGCATGGCGATCGCGAGAAATGTTGATCTGCAGGACATCGGCCGGTCGCTCCCAAGGACTTCGATAACGAGCCGGCGCAGGCGGGGTTCCTTCTCATCCCCCGGACGCCGCCGCATTGCGCCGGAACGGCGGGTTCGTACCGCTGCCGGCGATGGAACGGCAGCAGGCCTTTTTCACCCCACCACCCACCCACATCCTTCAAGCCAGGAGCACAGCATGGACTTCGAGATTCACGACCGCACGCCGGAAACCAAGGCCGGCATCGCCGGCGGCGAGGCGCAGGAGGTTTACGACGCGATGATGCGCACCTTCGAGGAATTCAAATCGGAGAACGACCATCGCCTCAAGGCGATCGAGCAGCGCAAGGGCGACGTCTTGAACGACGAGAAGCTGGCGCGCATCGATGCGTCGCTCAACCAGCATCAGCAACAGCTCGACGCCATCTCGCTGAAGGGCGCGCGGCCGGCGCTGGAAGGCCGCCGCGCGGCGCAGGATGCGAGCGCGCGCGAGCACAAATCCGCCTTCGACGATTACGTGCGCAGCGGCGAGGCGGCGGGGCTGCGCGCGCTGGAGACGAAGGCGATGTCGATCGCCTCCAATCCGGACGGCGGCTATCTGGTGCCGGTCGAACTCGAGACCGAGATCAGCCAGCGCCTCGCCAACATCTCGCCGATCCGCAGCCTGGCTTCCGTCCGCACGATCTCGTCTTCGGTGTACAAGAAGCCGTTCATGACCACGGGGCCGGCGACCGGATGGGTCGGCGAAACCGATCCGCGCACCCAGACCGCCTCCGCCGTGCTGGATGCGCTGTCGTTTCCGGCGATGGAGCTCTACGCCATGCCGGCGGCGACCGCGACGCTGCTGGAGGATTCCTCCGTCAATCTCGACCAGTGGCTGGCCGGCGAGGTCGATCAGGTGTTCGCCGAGCAGGAGGGCATTGCGTTCGTCTCCGGCGACGGCGTCAACAAGCCGAAGGGATTTCTGGCGGCGACCACGGTGGCGAACGCGTCCTGGGCCTGGGGCAGTATCGGCTACATCGCAACCGGCGTCGCCGGCGCCTTCCCGGCGTCGAACCCGTCCGACGTGCTGGTGGATCTGATCTACGCCTTGCGCGCGGGCTACCGGCAGAACGCCACCTTCGTGATGAACCGCAAGACCCAGAGCACGGTGCGCAAGTTCAAGGATTCCACCGGCAACTATCTGTGGCAGCCGCCGGCGGCGGCCACCGGCAAGTCGAGCCTGATCGGCTTTCCGCTCGCCGACACCGAGGACATGCCCGACGTCGCCGCCAACTCGCTCTCGATCGCCTTCGGCGATTTCCGCCGCGGCTATCTGATCGTCGACCGCGCCGGCGTGCGCGTGATCCGCGATCCGTTCACGGCAAAACCCTACATCCTGTTCTACACCACCAAGCGTGTCGGCGGCGGCGTGCAGGATTTTGACGCGATCAAGCTGCTGAAGTTCGCGGTGAGCTAGAGGGCGCCGCAACGCCCACCTGTGTCGTCCCCGCGAAGGCGGGGACCCGTCACCACCGGCGTTGCGGTTGCTCGACCAGCGTCGCAACGCTTCTTCTGGATCGAAACGACACGGCGTATGGGTCCCCGCCTGCGCGGGGATGACGCCGAAAATGTGCATCCCCATGCGATAACAGGCTGCTCCGGAAGTGTAATTTTTCCGGATTAAGCGCGCCGCGACGCACACCTGTGTCGTCCCCGCGAAGGCGGGGACCCGTCACCACCGGCGTTGCGGTTGC
>NZ_CAXUNQ010000075.1:0-16824 GCF_964252615.1 uncultured Bradyrhizobium sp. | reverse complement strand
CTCCGGCTGTATGAAACACCCAATCTCGGTGTCCATCAAACCGGCAGCAGCTCAGAGATGTCGATCACTCGAATTGGCGTCGGAGACCAACTTATGAAATGGGTGATCCCGCACGGGTTTGCAAGCGAAGCTGCTATCGTCATGAATGACAAATATCCGTTTAGCCGTGGGCGCATCATCGCAAGCTTGGCGAGCGAGGAAAACTAGCTGGGCCTAGTAGTCCGTCCAGGGATTCCGAAAGTGAGGCAACCCAGCGTCTTCGGCAGCCGAATTACAGAATGTAAGCGCGCTTTGCAGTTGATCAGCATGCATTATGCGTTCTTGCGCAGATATTTGATCGGCGAACGCCCATGCCAAAATGAGTCGGTTCGCAGGCGCGAACGCTTTCCAATCGAGCGGGAGTGCCGCAAAGAACACCTCTTTGACCGACGACCGCGTGGCTTCTGGTTTTACTGGTCGCTCAAGCTTCGCTTCGACTGGGAAAAGAACGGTTAACCGGGACGCGCCCTTTGCAGTATATCGTGAGACGGGGGTGACAGTTACAGGAAGTGTCCTGAAGTCCGAAAGGTCAGTCTCGTTCAATCCAGCTTCGTCCCTTGCTCGCGCCAGCAGTGAGCGTTCGAAGGAGGCTGCGAATGATTGAGGTGCAAGGCCGCGCACCACGCCTCCTGGCAGAGAAAGCATATCGGAAAATTCGTAATTTTTAACGGTCTCCTTTCGAACAACGACAATATTTTGATTTTTTCGTACTAGCAAAACGACGCCGATCGCCACGCGTCCATCGCGTGTACCCCATATATTTGCTTCATTAAGCTTGGGAAGCCCGACGCGGTTCAGGTATTGGATAACTTCGCGACTGTCTATCACGACCGTCTCCTTCGCATGTCTTAAGAGTACCATAGCTGTCGCAAGGCTGAACCTCCTTGGTCGTCGCCTCATTAACTCAAAGCCATCGCGAGAACGCTCCCTTGCGCACGGGCTGCGGGGCGTATTTCCTTGGTTAAGGGGCGCCGCCCTTGCGCGCGCAAGGGCGCGCCATTTCTCCACCAGTGCGGAATAAAGCCGGGCACCAAGCCTGTATCTGGCGCTTAACCAAAATTCGCAGATAATACGGACCTTACGAAAGCGGGGGCGTGTCCTGATCCACTAGTTTTGTTTCGGCTTTGAGCTACGACGTTGAGCCATCAATCAGATGAGCTCGTATTCTTCGTCCTGACTCAGGTCGATCCAGCCTGACAAGCCATCGAACAAGATCGATAGTTCGTCAACTGTGAAGTAGAGACGACAGAGATTCCAACGTTTCGGGATGATTTCGATGGGCGCGCCGTCCAACTCGGTAGGATAGCGGAATGTTACGGAATAAGGGTCGATCGCGGCCAGTTCGAAAACGATCCAGCATGTAGTCCGATATGTAGCATGCCTTATCGTCCGGGCCCTCGGCCGTTCGTCGAAAAGCTTTAATCAGAACGCCAAGGTTGTGCCTAGCGCGCTTGGGAACAATACCGCTCGCATATCGGATATGCCATTTGAGAGCGACTTCCATGGCGTGACGAAGGTTGAACAGTTCAGGGAATATCAAGCTGCTAGCCTGCGCTTCGTCCTGCAGGGCTTCCGTAGCAGGATAAGACTGGCGTCAAAGTAGCCCTCCCAGATTTGGCACTCTCGCCAGCTGCCGCTGAGCATGAACTCGACACTTGGAACGTCCTCGGGCGCTGGAGGCGACATGGCTTAACTCTTGTTTAAACGAGCGAACGCGTAAGAAGCTGCCGACAGGCATGCCCAACCAACCATCACTGCCGAAAATGCGAGCATGTTTTTATCGGAGAAGAGCGACACCAAAAACGTACTCAAGGCGGCCACTATCATGGAAAGGAATCCGATCACCGCAAAGCCACTTCCCGCGCCGACTTTGCATTCCTGCATCCCGGCGGCCGCAGCTGTTGGGAAAACGACGCCACAGCCAAACGAAACGAGGAACATTGGTACGATAATTGTCCCGACCGTGATCGCATCCATCATCGCAAGTCCATAAGCGGCCGTCGTTCCCACGAGCAAGCTAATTAAGCCAAAGCGTGCCAGCCAATCGGTTCCGCTTCGCGCTGCCAGTCTTGCCGTGACGAGACCGCCGAAGACGCTGCCCGATGCCATGAGCACCGGGCAAAGACCGTATTGGGATGGGGAAAGGCCGAGCGTCTGGATAAACAGCCCTGGGGAGGCCGCCAGAAAGGCGAACCACGTGCCTAAGGAACCGGACGCGGTGAGCGCGTAGGTCAGAAATGGGACCGAACGGAAAAGCCTTCCATAATTGCGCGCAACGTTCGACATCGAGCTCGTCGCCTGATGGCGAAGGGCCGTTTCAGGAAGAAACAGCGCTGCCGCCCCAAACAGCAGGCCGCCAAGAGCGCAGGTCATCAGAAAGGTTGTTTTCCACCCGCCAAATTCGACGAGTACACCCCCGATGGCGGGCGCCGCCGCAGGGACGGCCGATCTTCCGGCATTGATCAAGGAGGTGGCGCGGAGCAACAGCGGCCCTTCGAAGCTGTCACGCGCAATCGCCCATGCCATAACGGTGCCGCCGCCAGCGCCAAGGCCTTGCACAATCCTTCCCGAGATCAGGGCCGTTGCAGAATGGGCAGCCGCACAGCCAAGACTGCCGAGACAATAGATAGCGAGGGAACCAAGAAGAACTGGCTTACGCCCGAACCTGTCCGACAGGGGACCATAGATTAGGAGGGAACCCGCGTAGGCGGCGAAGAAAAGGGTCAGGATGAGTTGCACCGTCGAGGTTGACGCGCCCGTCTCCCTTGCGATTTCGGGCAATCCGGGAATCATGATGTTGGTCGCAAGCAAATTCTGGCCCGAAAGCATGGCAAGGAATGTCACAAACGCGTTTCTGGGATCCGCAAATACGTCGTGGGAACTGGATGCCATGCTATCGCCCCACCGCAAGCGCCTGGGGCACGCTCGCGGACGCTGCCGCACGCAGCAAAACTCCGTCTTTTCTTGCAGCGCAGTTCCGGCCCCACCTTCGGCCGGGATATATATATACGTCGTGTCCGCGCGCCTTAAGCTCCGAGACGACGTTTTCTGCAAAGCGCTCGTCCATGGTAAGTTTGGCAGGACAGGCGTCCCGCGGGTAGTCCGAACGAGCCCAATGGTCGCTATGAAACATTGGCGCATCTGCGGCTTGCTGAAGATCAAACCCAAACGACATATGACGAAGGAAGAATTGTAGCGCCCACTGATCTTGGTAATCGCCCCCCCTTGAGCCGAATGCCAGCGATGCGTCCGACCGGTCGATCGCCATCGTTGGTGAAAGGCTCGTCCTGGGCCTTGTCTTGGGTTTCAAGCTTGAGGGTAAGCCGGGCTGGAGCCAGGCCATCTGAGCGCGCGTACTAATAGAGAATCCGAGCGCAGGAATCGCCGGAGACCCGTGAAGCCAACCGCCGGAGGGCGTCGCGGCAACCATGTTTCCCCAGCGATCAATGACGTCGATATGGCACGTATCGCCTTTTGCGCGCGAGGAATAATCCGACGCTACGACTTCGGCACTTGCTCCGCCGGAAACATTCTCCCGGACCTCCGGCATGCACGGCAGATAGCCGCACGGCGAACCCGGTCGAAGAGCGCGGGAGCAATCCCCTATGATCAAGCGTGCACGGTCGGCATTGTACCGTTCCGACAGAAGTTCCGGAATCGGTGGCGCATAGCCTTCGCGGGCTTCGCCATACCATGCCTCGCGATCGGCGTAAGCGAGCTTCAGCGCCTCGACCATGATATGGACGAGCTCTGCTCCAAAAGGATCGAGCCCACGATAGTCAAGATGCTTGAATAGCGCGAGGAACTGAAGGAACGCGGGCCCCTGTGACCATCCCCCTGGTTTGAAAACTTCTACGCCCTCGAAAACGTATGAGACCGGCTGCTCGAAGGTCGCGCTCCAGTCGAAAAGATCTTGCGCTGTAAGGAATCCGGGAGAGGACATCGTATGTCCTGCGGCATCGTCCGGCCGCGCGAAAAACTGGCCGATCTCATCGGCGACGTAGCCCCGGTAAAACGCGTGACGCGCGGCTTCGATCTGTTCACACCGGTCATTTCCGGCGCGCAGAGCTGCCTCAAGCAGACGCGCATACGTCTGTGCGAGAGCCTCGTTGCGGATCAGGCTTCCGGCCGCCGGCACCTCTCCTTTACTGAGGTATATCGCGCCAGAGGAAGTCCATTCCTCGGTGAATTTGGCCTTGCTTTTGGCGATTTCCCGGCTCGCCTCCCGGGTCAATGGAATTCCGTTGCTCGCATAGCCGATGGCGAAGGAGAGAACCTCTTCGATGGGACGCGTTCCGTAGTCTCTTAAGATGAGCATCCATGCGTCAAAAGCCCCCGGGACCACGGCTGCCAGAAGCCCCTTGGCCGGAATAAGTTTCAGCCCAAGCGAGCCATACCGATCAATTGTCGCTGCCGCCGGCACGACGCCTTGGCCACATACAACCCGTGGCACCGCATCACCAGTTGTCCGGATCAGCATAACGGCATCGCCGCCCAGACCGTTTTGATGAGGTTCGGCAACTTGCATGACAAAACCCGCAGCGACCACCGCATCGAACGCATTGCCGCCGCGCTCCAGCATGGCCATGCCCGCTTGACTGGCGATCCAGTGACTGGACGCAACAACACCAAATGTTCCGGCAATTTCGTTGCGGCCCGACAGCGTGTTCAAATTCATGTGCCGGCTCCTTCCCGCTTGCCAGTCTTACCGGCGCGCCCGAACCCTGTGACAGAATTAATGCTGGTCAACCCAAGCGGGGCGCACCGTCCGGCACCAGCCGTCCGCGGGAGGGCCGCATGTTGCGTGCAATAGACGCGGTCGACTCGGTTCCCGAAGGACGTGATGACTTCGTTTGGAATAGTCCCGAGATGGCCCGCAAGATCGTCCAGCGATTGATGGGGTCCAATGATCTCGACGGGGTCGTTAATATGAAGGGCATCCGTCAGCCGGTCAGGAACCGTGACCACCGTTAGATCCATCGATACGCGGCCAGTAACGGGGAGGGGATGGCCGTCATAGAAAAATGAGACGGCTTTCGCCGCGCCAGACGACAACTGCCGGGGCAAGCCATCTGCATATCCGATCGAAAGCAACGCAAGCGTGGTGTCAGCCTTCAGGCAAAAATCATTTCCATAGCCAACATATGCGCCGGCACGCGCGCGGCGGATTTCGATCACGGGAGCTCGTAGCGCAACGACGGGCCGGAAAGGATTCGATCGCGATGGAAAGGGATTGCCGCCATAAAGGCCTATTCCCGGACGCACCATATCGAAATGGGCGTCCGGCAAGCGCAGACAGCCGCTGGTGTTGGCGAGTGTGGCCCGAAGCGCAGGAAATTCTTGTCTCACCTTGCGAAAGACGGCGAGCTGGGCATCGTTGCGCCACCCAACCGATTCGTCGGCGCAGGCAAAATGACTGAGCAGCAGCCCGAACCGTGCAGGTGCGGCTGCGACCGCCGCCTTGATGTCCCCGATCTCCGTGGCCGGGATGCCGCTCCGATTCATGCCCGTGCAAACATGGATGGCCGCCTTTTCCATCGTTGTGTCATCAGCGGCATCCGCCCATTCCTTTATCTGAGCCATTGAGGTCAGGACCGGCAGGATGCGGTGCTGGCGGTATACCCCGGCTGCGCCGGACGGCATCGCATGGAGCGCGTATATGGAAATAGACGGGTTCATTTTGCGAAGCGCGATACCCTCGTGGAGATGTGCCACGAAAAATGTGCGACATCCCTCCGCCACAAGTGCCCGGGCCACCGGTATTAATCCGCATCCATATCCATTGGCCTTTACGACACCGGTCACTTCGGCTGCACCACATGTTCTGCGGAACAATTGCCAGTTATGCCGAAGGTTCTGAAGGTTGACAGTCATCCAGGCGGAATGAGGCCGTCGATCACGCGCCATGGAGCACTCCGAACGGCAAAAAACCGTCATTGCGTCCCGGCAGGTAGCGGGTTCGCCGGCGATGGGCTGAGCGGTTTCCAAACACGCGGAGACTCATGCCTTTAAGTCGGAGCATGGGCCGTTCCATAACGAAAAGCACCGGTTCTTTGTTTCCGGTTGCGCTCCCGCAGTCTCCTGGCGGATTCATTGGTGGCGGCCATGGCGATCAAGTCGAGCACGTCGAGCCCCGCTTTGGCGAGCATCTTCGGAAAGATGCTTCCGGCGGTAAGACCAGGAGTTACGTTCAATTCAAAGAAATAAATGCGCTCGTGACTGTCGACGATATAGTCGATTCGGCAAAATGTGTGCACGTCAAATAGGTCGGCGATGGACACGGACGCCGCACAAATCCGGTCATAGAGTGCCGTTCCTGCCTCGGGGAACACGACAGTATAGGACCCTTTTGACGTCTTTTCCTTATAACCTAAGAACCGGCTCGGCGCGTTGATCTGAACGACCGGAAGAGGACGGTATTTGCCGTTCTCAAACAATACACCGCATGTGAACTCCGTGCCGATAATGCGCTCCTGTACAACAAAACGATCGTCATAGTCGGAAAGCGCCAACGCATATTTATGCAGGTCGAACTCCTCCAGCGAGTCAAATGGCTCCGTCATGAATGATCCACCGAGATTATTCGGCTTTGCCACGTACGGGCCCGAGCTAATCGCCCGCGAGATCGCCGGGATAAATGCGCCGACGCGATACGGGTCGACCCAGACAGTAGGAATTGGCGAAAGGTCGCTGCAGGTTGCCTCCACAATCTTGGTTTGAATATATTTGTCGGTCGCTAGCATAGCCGCGTTTTTACTGCCGAAGCTGCCCGGGATGTCGAAGAACTGTGCGATAGACTGAATTTGGCCGTCTTCCCCGTCTTGTCCCTGCAAAAGCGAGAATAAGAAAACGTCCAGTTGTTTCATGATTTGTGGCAGGGCATCGAGCATCGGCCTTGCCTGCGTTTCGAGAACCTCCCGGTGAGACGGTGCGCCGCGTTTATCCACTGACATCAGGAGGAGTTCGCCCGTCGGAGAGATGTAGATGACGGCGGTCAGGAGGGGTCTAAGCTTGGCCGTCTCGTTGATGCGCGCCGCAAAATGCGCGTACATCGCAACGGACCAGTCGTGTTCGACCGAGCGTCCACCGTAGATGAGTGCGAATTGCATTGCCGTGCTCCGGGCCGAACAGCGTGAGGCGAGTGGGATTTGACCATAACTATGGTCACCCGCGTGCGTTCATCAACTCACTGCGCGTAAGGGAATTCCAAGCGCTTCGCCATCGTGCCTAGCATCACGTATTGAAAATCGCAGTTTTCCGCCGCCTGTCTGCTCGACGTCGTAGTACAACGAATCCTTGATCGAGTTATCGGGATGAAAGGTAAGCACGCGCGGATGAATATTCTCGATTTCGTTTGCGACCATGAAAACGGATGAGCAGATAATAACCTGATCGCCTGCCTGGCAGGTTCGCGCTGCGGCCCCATTCAGGCAACACACCCGGGAGCCGCGCTCGCCGAATATTACGTATGTGCTGATTCTCGCACCTGACTGCTTGTTCCAGATATCAACGAATTCAAGTGGAAATATCCCAGCTGCTTCGCAATGCTCGGGATCGAGGGTGATGGATCCGTGATAATTAAGGTTCGCATCGGTCACGTAAAGTCCATGGAGTTTTGCCGCAACGACCTTTCTCAGCATCTATATTCCCTCCCTTTGTACCCTATTCGCCTTCCGGCGGACGGGTAATTAATGGCCTGTTTGTTCGCGGGCGCGGGGGACAATATCAGCTAAAATCGGTGGCGCAACTCACGATTGTTTTTTCCGGTATCACGCGCCCTATCCTGAGAGGTTCTGGCAGAAATCACGTAAAGAGGAACGGGCCTGACTAAGCCACTGAATGTTTTTGGAAAAGTCTCGTTACACGTGGCATAAGAGACCTAATTTGCCGGTAATTCAGTCAGCAGAGTTATCAAAGCAGTGATGAAAAACTCCAGGATAAAGGTAATATAACACTGGGTTGCCCCGTCAGAAATAACAGGGTCATACTCTGCCGGATCGCTTTGTCAGCCGTCAACACCGGCTTCAAGGTCAAAGACGCGGAAGATAAGGCGCCGGGTTGTATCCTGTGCGCAGGTGGAGGTTCCGCCGCGCGGCTACGCGGCGCTCTACCGGCGAACTGTGCCGCGAGCTCCCAGGCTGATCCGAGCTCGGATTCCTTTCAAAGGTCGGAAACGAGGTTGCCGACCTTCGAACGCGCATTTGCTGCGCCGTCATTTAGGACAGCGCGCAAGGATGGCAGTCAATGCGCGGTTTCTTGTTCTTCAATCCATGCATGCAGCACGAACTTGCGCGCGCACACCGTCGCGCCGATACGGAAATGCGGAATGCTGCGGTTCTAAACCAAGTTGTAGACTGCACGGCGACATTCCTTCGCGCCATACATGAACTCGGCGATGGCATACGCCCCATAGAGGATGTCGCCGGCGAGCGACCCGGCTTGCGGGCCCCGGCCGGGTGCCGCGTGGTCGGTCAGATGCGCGAAGCGGCAGCTGCTGTAGGAGGGCGGGGATTTAGAGCGACGTTGCGCGTGTTGTCCATGAGGACGACGGTTCCGAAAAATGCATGAACTCTCCTGATGTTGAGATGGCTAACAGCGGGCGTTGTCGGCCCATGTGATAGCGCAGCAGTGAGCGCCACGTCCGGCCGATAATTGTTTTGAACAAAGAGGCCTAATTGATCGCGCCTCGCGACATGGCTATCGCAAAGGACCATCAAACAACAAACAAGAAGGAGAACACCCATGAGTGCAAACGTCACAATCGGCAAGCGCCGGTGCCACTTGAGCATGTCGTCCTGTTGAGCCCTTTGATCCCGGCACGCCGCCCCGCATACAAACGACGCGTCCGTTTCAAACCCGCGTGGTGCTGGACGCGGCGCGTGCCGGAACAGATACGCACGCTCTGCCGATAAAAAACGTCTAACAGAAACGTCCAACATTGCGTCCAACATTCGTGCGTTCGGCTAAGGCAATGGGCCGCCGCTCAATCAGAGTAAATTGTTGAGTGTGCTTCGGAAATGTACTATTATTTGAGGCATCGTTTTCTTAATCCGAGGCTCTTCGGGCGCGCCACTCGATGCTCATCCCCTCCGCCATATCACTTGAGCATCTGGCGCTCTCCACCATTCGCTGTAGTCTATCGCATCGTCATGGGTCAGCTCGGCGACAGGTTGGCCGCGATCAAATCGACAAGCTCACCTGATGGAGCGCTCGACGCTTTAAACGAAGACGCGCGCCTAATTATCTGCGTGCTGCCGGATACTGGCTTGCGCCCCTCCGAAGCGTTAAATCTTCAGGCAAACGCGATTCATTTGGAAGGGCCGGTTCCATAGGTTGAAATCTTTCCAGATCGTCGGGTGCTAAACCCGGGGATTCCAGACGCGAGATTCCATTCGCAGGAGCCGCGTTGGCTGCGATGAAATTGAGGTGCAACGGATTCCCTCACTATCGCGACAGTCGGCTTCGTTTTCTGCTCATGTGAACAAGTATCTGACGTATACGGCCTGCGCCCAACGAAGCAGCATTCGCTTTACTCGCTCCGGCACGGTTTCAAGGATCGACTAATGGCCGCCGAGACATCCACTAGCCTGATCGACAGTCTTAAGGGTCACCGCACCGGCAAGCCGCCGTCCGATTGCAGCGAGAATGCCCCCCGAACACGTTTGTCTTTGCCGTCATGGCCAAGGTCCCGATGGCCGCGCGCCGCTCAACCTCCGCCGCCGCAAACGGCTTTCCCAACTGTGTCGCGTTCAGCTTGGCTTAATGCGATATTAGCTCGATAGGTCAATTACTTATCTACCTGTGGCGAGTTGTCGCATGTCGGACGACGCGAGAACGCGCGACATCCGGCGACAATGGATACAATCGTTACGAGCGGGAACTTTCACATGATCGTGGCGAGAGTATTATTCCAGCTGGGTATGACGGCTGGATCATGACTGTAGTTGCTGATGTTCGTAACGTTGCAGGGGATGCAACGGGCGGCGATCGTCCTGCTCCCGCATTCCCGGTGTCTCTGCTTTCCTTCATTCTGGTCGCCAAATTCCTTGCCGTTCCGGCCGATCCGGCCCAGATCGTCCACGACCATGGCGAGCCGGGTGAAAGCTACCGCCTCGAAGATCTCGCCCGGATCGCCAAGCGGCTGAAGATCGTCGCCAGGATCAAGCCCGCCGCCTCAGCCGAACTCCACAAGGTGCCGTTGCCGGCGCTCGCGGAATTGAACGACGGCGAGGCCGCCATCCTGCTCAAGGTCGACCGGCAGCCGGAAGGGACGCGCTTTTTGATCCAGCGCGGCGACGGCGAGCGTCCTGAAGTGTGGTCGGCGGCGGATTTCGATCGCCAATTTGCCGGACGCCTGCTGCTCATGACGACGCGCGAACTGATGGCCGGCGTCGCCCGCCCCTTCGACATCAGCTGGTTCATTCCAGCGCTTGTGAAATATCGCGGGCCGCTGCGCGACGTGCTGATCGGGTCGTTCTTCCTGCAACTGATGGGGTTGATCTCGCCCATCTTCTTCCAGCTTGTGATCGACAAGGTGCTGGTCCATCAGTCGCTGACGACGCTCGACGTGCTGGCGATCGGGCTCGCGACCGTGCTGACCTTCGAAACCGGACTGTCGGCGCTGCGCAACTGGCTATTTGCGCACACCACCAACCGCGTCGACAGCGAGCTTTCGGCACGGCTGTTCCGGCATCTTCTCAACCTGCCGCTGTCGTATTTCGAGGCGCGTCGCGTCGGCGACAGCGTCGCCCGCGTGCGCGAGCTCGATCGCATCCGGGAATTTCTCACCTCAAACTCCGTCACCGTCGTGATCGACCTGTTCTTCACGATCGTGTTCTTTGCAGTGATGTATGCCTATAGCCCGCTGCTGACCCTGATCGTCACGCTGTCGATCCCGCTCTATGTCGCGATCTCCGTCATCGTGACGCCGCCGCTGCGCGCCCGTCTCGACGAGAAATTCCGCCGCGGTGCGGAGAACCAGTCGTTCCTCGTCGAAAGCGTCACCGGCATCGGCACGCTGAAGGCGATGGCGGTCGAGCCGCAGATGCGCGTGAAATGGGAAAGGCAGTTCGCGGGCTATACCGCCACCGGATTTCAGGTTGCGACGCTGGCGAACTGGGGCAGCCATCTGATCCAGCTGGTCTCCAAGCTGACCACGGTCGCGATCCTGTTTTTCGGGGCGAAGGCCGTGATCGCCGGCGACCTTTCCGTCGGTTCGCTCGTTGCCTTCAACATGCTCTCCGGGCGCGTCGCACAGCCGATCCTGCGCCTCTCGCAACTGTGGCAGGATTTCCAGCAGGTCCGCATCTCGGTTGACCGGCTGGGCGACGTGCTCAACGCGCCGGCCGAGCCGGACCACAATCCGAACAGGGCGAGCCTTCCCCCGATCAAGGGGGCCGTGGAATTCGACCGGGTACGTTTCCGCTATCGTCCCGACGCGCCCGAAGCGCTGCGCGGCGTCACGCTTTCCGTTCAAGCCGGCGAGATGCTTGGCATCGTCGGGCCCTCCGGTTCGGGCAAGTCCACGCTCACCAAGCTGGTGCAGCGTCTCTATGTTCCGGAGCAGGGCAGGGTGCTGGTCGACGGCGTCGATCTCGCCCTCGTTGATCCGGCCTGGCTGCGGCGGCAGATCGGGGTCGTGCTGCAGGAGAACATCCTGTTCAACCGCTCGGTGCGCGAGAACATCGCGCTGGCCGACACGACGCTGCCGATGGAGCGGGTGATCGCCGCCGCCCAACTCGCCGGCGCGCACGAGTTCATCCTCGCTCTCTCGCATGGCTACGATACGGTGATCGACGAACGCGGCGCCAACCTGTCGGGCGGGCAGCGCCAGCGCATCGCCATTGCGCGAGCGCTGATCGGCAATCCGCGTATCCTGATCCTGGACGAGGCGACCAGCGCGCTCGACGCCGAGAGCGAGGAAGTCATTCAGCGGAACCTCGCCGGCATCGCGCTCGGCCGCACCGTTATCATCATCGCGCATCGCCTCTCCGCCGTCCGCAAATGCGACAGGATCGTCACCGTCGAAGCCGGCGAGATCACCGAAATGGGCGATCATGCGACGCTGCTCGAAGCCGGCGGCCGCTACGCCCAGCTCTACACCAAGCAAATGGGGCTCGGCACATGACCGCGTGGGTAGCAAACCGCTTTCCGACGCTCGCAAAGCACTGGACGGTGCTGCGGGTGAGCTGGGGCATGCAGAACGAAGCCGATCGCAACAAGCGCCCGATTTCCGATCACGAATTTCTGCCTGCCGCCCTCGAGATCATGGAGAAGCCGCCGAGCCCCGGCCTGCGCATGCTGCTGCTCATGACCTGCGCCTTCTTCACCGCGGCTCTATTGTGGTCCGTCATCGGCACGGTCGACGTCGTGGCGGTGGCGAGCGGCAAGATCATCCCGTCCAGCAAGGTAAAGACCGTCCAGCCGCTGGAAATAGGCCAGGTGCGCGCCATCCATGTCGGCAACGGCCAGCATGTCGAGGAGGGCCAGCTTCTGGTCGAGCTCGATCCGACGCTCGCGACCGCCGACGAGTCGCAGGCGCGGCAGAACCTGCTCGCGGCGAAACTCGTGATGGCCCGCAATGCCGCGTTGCTCGCCTATCTCGAGGGCCAGCCGGCCGTCTTTGTCGTACCGGAAGGCGCCCCCGCTTTGACCGGCACTGTAGAACAGCAATTCGTCCGCGCCAGTATCGCCGAATACGAAGCGCAAATCGCGAGCCTGCAGCATCAGATCGCGCAGCGCGGCGCCGAACTCACCTCGTCCGAAGCCGAAATCAGCAAGCTGCGGCTCACGCTCCCGCTTGTTAATCAGATGTTCGTAGCCCGCAGGACGCTCACCGAACAGGGCAACTACGCGCGGCTGAAGCTGCTCGAATACGAACAGACCCGCATGGAGCATATCCAGAATATCGACGTGCAGCTCGCCAACGCCGAGAAAGCGCGCGCGGCGATGACTTCGCTGGAGGCCGAGATCCGCAAGCTGCGCGAAACCTTCGGCAAGACCGCGGTGACCGAGCTGGTCCAGGCCCGCGACAAGGCGGAGGTCGCCGCCGAAGAGCTGCGCAAGACCACGCGCCGCCGCGAGTTTCTTCAGCTGCGCGCGCCGGTCGCCGGCACCGTGCAGCAGCTCGTCGTCGCGACCATCGGCGGCGTGGTGCAGCCGGCGCAGCCGCTGATGATGATCGTTCCGGACGGCGCCGAGATCGAGGTCGAGGCCAATGTGCTGAACAAGGACATCGGCTTCGTCCGCGAAGGCCAGCCGGTGCGGGTCAAGCTGGAGGCGTTTCCCTTCACCGACTATGGGCTGGTGCCGGGGATCGTCGAGGGCATCAGCCGCGATGCGATCGACCTATCGCAATCGAAGGAGCAGCAGCGCGACGACAAGAACCGGCCGATCCAGCCCGGCCTCGTCTACGCGGCGCGCATCCGCCTGCTGGAGACCAGCATCCGCATTCGCGGCCGGCCGCAGGCGCTGGGCCCCGGGCTGTCGGTGCAGGCCGAGATCAAGACCGGCGAACGGCGCATCATCCAGTATCTGCTCTCGCCGATCACGCAGGCGCTCGACGAGGCCGGCCGCGAGCGGTGACGGGCTGACGCGACCGGCATGCGGAATTGCGCAATCGATGCATCGCCGGGGACACAATCTCAGCCGTCCTTGCCGGGCTTGACCCGTCAACGCGTCCCGCAGCCGTCATTCCGGGATGCGCCCTCTTGGGCGCAGGCCCGGAATCCATAACCTCCGACCGTAATTATGGATTCCGGGCTCGCGCAAAGATGCGCGCCCCGGAATGACGGTTTCTGGATGGATACGCGGTCGAGCCCGCGGAGGCCATTTTCAATCATCTGCGACAGAATGATACACGTGTGTCGCCGTTGCGACCGGACGGTCGCGCGGAGCGTGGTCCGCGCGTGCGGCTCGCATTCCAGATGACGACGACAACGCCCTGAAGGGCGGATTGAAAAACGGGGAGAGTATAACGTGGCGAACAACACCAACGGGAAGACGCCGGAAGCCGGGCAGCCGGTTCTGAACGGGGTCAAGGCGGACGCGCCGGCCGCACAGGGCGCCGCCAAGGCGCTCGATCGGCGCTGCTGGCGCAGATCACAGCGTTCAAGACGCGGCTGCAGGCAGCATCGGCGAGGTGGTGCTGGCGACGCTGAACCTACCGCGCTACCGCCACCAGACGCTGCTCGACGTTATCGCGCCCTCGCAGAAGGTCGCCACCGCGGTGCTGGCGAACTTCAAGCAGGTCGTGAAGGACAAGCCGGTCCGCATCCTCCACCCGCTGGTCAGCCAGCTCGTCGATCCGGCGGTGCTGGAGAAGATGAAGGCGCGGCCGGTGGGCGAGGCTGAAAACGGCGAGGCGGCGAAAACATGAAAAATACCATCACCATTGGCCTAGGCAGACAGGGGTTGGTTCCTGCACAAATGCCAGACACTGGGGCAGATGCATTACAAACAAGAAGAGCTGCATAATGAGTGACACGGTCTGGATCAGCATAGCTCCCGGAAGCGGGACCAATTTACTTCCACTAACGCATAGTTTCCTTGTGAGTGAGGAATTGACGAAACATGCGATTGAATGTCGCCATCGCAATGACGCAGGAGTTTCTCTCGACCGGAGCTGCTTCCCGGAAGAAATATTTGGCGCTCCGCATGCGGAGGAAAGGGACTACAGGCTTCCTGACATCTTCTTCGCAGGGACCGTTTGGGCTGTCTCCAAAGCTGCCGCCGATGTGCTGCGGCAGTTCGACCTCGGCGGCGGCGGGCTTTACCCGGTCAAGGTGCTCAAAAAGGATCGGCAGACGCCAGTGGGCGGCGAGTGGTTCTGCCTCAATTTCGGCAACAGGAAAGAGGCGTTCCTGTTGTCCGAATCTGTACCGATGCGTGAGACCTACGTTCGCAACGGCGAAAAAGCCTGGCGGCTGAAGTCGGTATTAAACGACGGCGATATTGCCGTAAGCCAGGCCGCCAATGACGGTGCCGATATTTGGCTCGAACCGCTCTTCACCGATGCGTTTTTTATGAGCGATGGTTTGGGCACGGCCTTGAAGAAGGCCAAGGCGGATAAGGGCTTCTTCCTACACAAATGCCGGGTCGTTTAAGGCCAGTTTGACGGGGACGATATGGCTGATCCTGTTGTAGAGAATTTCGTTTTCAATTTTGAAGCCGAGCATGTTTTTGCCGACTCGCTCTGGAACGATGCCGAAACTCGTTCATTCCTGGAATCTAAGGGCTATCAGAAGAATGCCCTTGGCAATCTTATGGCTGAATTCGCCGATGCGGATACGGTCAGAAAAATCCAAAACATGTCGGGCAACGAACCGCTCAAGGCGGCCTTGCTCGATCCCAACTCCCGTGCGGGAATCGTGCGTCACAAGGGAAGGCAGACCGGAGAATGGCCTACATCATTCGCGCCAACCTCGCCTATAAGCTCGGCAAAACGGAAATCGAATATTTCGAAGACGACCGCAAGACTCTGCGCGCGTTTTTCGACAGGACCGATGCCTTTCCGGGCACGGTCACCAGTGCCTCCTGGGTCACCGGGACCTGGATCCCGCCCGAGGTGGTGCCCCGTCAGCTGCGCCTCACCAAGGGCAAGAAAATGTACGACTGGCTGACATTGCGCGGCGGTGGAACGCTGGTCAGCTCGCGGCTCAAAGAAGCGGTCGAGGAGTTCGATCCCGGACAGCATCAGTTTTTTCCGGTCGTCGTCGAAGACAAAAAGGGTGCGGTCCAGCCCGGTGATTTCTTCATCTTCAATGTCGTGGGACGGATCGAATCGATCATCGAAGACCGGAGCAATTTCAAGGCGAACGGGCGCGGCGACGTCAAAAGCTGGAGCTACAGCCGCCGCGAAGGGCCATGGCAATGCGTGCTGGACGCCGCGGTCATCGGCGGCAGGGCATGCTGGATCGAACATCGCTATGGCGAGTGCTGGTTCGTTTCCGACCGGTTGGCCGCAGTACTGCAAGAACGCAAGCTGAGCGGGTTCGATCTGGACCGGCACCGGCACTGCGACGAAGTCTCGCTCTAGTTCATCAATTCATCCCATTTCAGGATTGGGGATTGCCAGATAGCCATGCCGGAGGCCTCGGCTGTGTACAGCATATCGCATTTCGGACGCGTAAAGGACGTATGCGTCATCGGCGGTTTCCTTGCATTAAAGGCAAGGTTGCGGAAGTGCTCTCGAAGTTCGATTTCGGTGCGGGCGGCGGGCTCGTCCCTTACCCCATCTACGAGGCGGACGAGAAAACGCCGCTGCTGGTCGAGCCGATGACCCGCGACCGCATCGCCATCGCCAGGGCCGGCGGCGAGGGCAAGGTCGAGGAGACGGCCGGCATCGCGATCTGGGCCAGCGTGTCCGACGAGGTCGACGCCAAGATCCGCGAGCAGATCCAGGCCCGGGTGTTTCCGATCCGGCTGAAATCCGAGGACTGGGCCAGCGGCGACACCACCTGGCTGCTCGACGTCATCGCGCCGTCGCAGAAGGTCGCCACCGCCGTGCTCGCGAACTTCAAGCAGGTCGTGAAGGACAAGCCGGTCCGCATCCACCCGCTGGTCAGCCAGCTCGTCGATCCCGCGGTGCTGGAAAAGATGAAGGTGCGGCCGGTGGGCGAGGCCGAGGGCAAGACAGAGACAGCATGACACGGATCGACCGGATGTCCGGTCGATCAGTGCGGGCAATGGAAACTGAAGGCGGGGAGCAAAGACATGCTGGATAGCGTGACACGCTGCGAAGCGCATGACCCGGGCGCGCCTGTTTTGAAACGGATGGTATGGTCG
>NZ_CAXUNQ010000074.1:0-17280 GCF_964252615.1 uncultured Bradyrhizobium sp. | reverse complement strand
GCTGCGCGCTGCGCTGCGTCCGGGGAACGCGCCCCGTGGAGCGCGATATTGCAAGACGCCGCAACACACGCCGCGTCAACCGCGGGCTTGACCCGCGTATCCATCGCTCTTGGCAAAAGGCTTTTGCGAAGCAGGATGGATTGCCGGGTCAAGCCCGGCAATGACGACCTCTCGTGTCCCGGCGCGACGCGGCGCTACGCAGCGCTGCGACACCACCGCGCCGTCATGCCCAGCCTTGTGCCGGGCATCTACGTCTTTCTTTCTGATATGGAGCAAAAACGTGGATTGCCGGGTCGAGCCCGGCAATGACGATAAGATGTGTGCATCCAGTAGGGCTCGACCCGGCAATCCATCGCTTCGAAACGACTCTTGCGAAGACGGATGGATACGTGAGGTCGAGCCCGTGTATGACGAGATGTGTGAATCTCGCAAGGACAAGCCGGCCATGACGCGCCAGGTCGTGAAGCGCCAAGTCGTGGCGCGCCCGGTCCTGGCAGTGTACATCTGCACGCCGGTCGGCTATTTCGTGCTGCCATGCGTTGATCGATTGTCTCACAGCCTCATCGCTGGTTATCGCTTCATCATTCCCATTGCACGGTCCCTGCGATCCCAGACATGCCGAAATCCGTGCCTAGCAGCGCGATGCCGATCTGGCGGACCACGCAGGCAAGAATAGCCACCTGGTTCGGCTTCGTCCTGATGTGCCTCGGCATGTTCATGGCGATTCTGGACATCCAGGTGGTTGCAACTTCGCTGCCGACGATCCAGCACGCGTTGAATATATCGCCGGACGCGATGAGCTGGATTCAGACGGCTTATCTGATCGCGGAGGTGATCGCCATTCCGTTGACGGGATGGCTCACGCGCGCGCTGACGCTGCGGTGGCTATTCGTGATTGCCATCTTCGTCTTCACGCTGACGTCGGTCGGCTGCGCCTTCAGCGGCAATTTCGTCTCGCTCATCACCTTCCGCATTTTTCAGGGTTTTGCGGGAGGAACGCTGATCCCCGCGGTGTTCACCGGCATCTTCCTGTTATTTCCGGCGCGCCAGCATCCGGTCGCCGGCACCATGGCCGGCATTGTCGCGGTGCTGGCGCCGACGGTCGGACCGGTGGTCGGCGGCTGGATCACGCATTACTATTCCTGGCCGTGGCTGTTTCTGGTCAACGTCATCCCCGGCGTCATTGCGGCCCTCGCAACGCCGTTCCTGCTGCCGCGCGGCAGGTCGCGTCTGAACCAGTTGAGGAATCTGGATGCGGTTTCTCTGGCGCTGATGGCGGGATCATTGGCAAGCCTGGAGATCGGCCTGAAGCAGGCCCCGCATTACGGCTGGTTCTCCGTCCAGTGCTTCGGCCTGTTTGCGCTCTGTATTGGCTCGGCCGTCCTCTTTGCCATCCGGACCCGCAAGGCGGTGCAGCGGGTGGTCGAGATCGCGCTGTTCAAGGTGCGCTTGTTTTCGGTCGGTTGCGCGCTCAGCTTCTGCCTCGGCGTCGGATTGTTCGGCGCGGTGTATTTGATACCGGTATTCCTCGCTTACGTCCGGCAGCATGACGCGCTCCAGATCGGCTCGATCATGCTGGTCACCGGCGCGGCGCAACTGATCGCCGCGCCGATCGCCGGCGCGCTGGAAAGCAGGCTGGATCCGCGTTTGCTGTCGGCGTTCGGCTTTGCCCTGTTCGCGCTCGGATCGGGCTGGAGCGCGTTCGAAAGCCGCACCGCCGATTTCGACGAGATGTTCTGGCCCCAGGTTCTGCGCGGTTTCGCCGCGATGTTCTGCCTGCTGCCGCCGACCAGGCTCGCGCTGGAAACGCTGCCGCACAAGCAGGTGCCGGACGCCAGCGGCCTGTTCAACATGATGCGAAACCTCGGCGGCGCGGTCGGCATCGCGCTGATCGATACCGTGCTCTACGGCCGCACCGGCGGGCATGCCGAAGCCATCCGCCAGCGCCTGATCGCCGGCGACCTCGCCGCCGCGCAAGGAATCGGGCTCGACCGGCTTCCGGCCGATCTATCCTCCGCCGGTCCACTGATCGAGCAGGCTGCGCTTGCAGCGAGCGTCAATGAAGCGTGGGCGCTGCTGGCGGGCGTGGCGGTGCTGGGGCTGGTGCTGATCCCGTTCGCCAACGGCAATGCTGAAGCAACATGAGAGTTCGCGGCCGGGTCCGCGCCTCCGCGGGGACGATGCGGAGAGATTGCCGCTTACATGCCCCTGAGCCTTACCCCCAGTCGTCCCGCCAGTTCCTGCGTGAACTGCCAGGCGACGCGCCCCGAACGCGAGCCGCGGGTGGTCGACCATTCCAGCGCTTCGCGCTCAAGCTCTGCTTCCTCGAGCTTGATTGCGAAATGGGCGCAATAGCCCTTCACCATTGCGAGGTATTCGTCCTGGCTGCAGCGGTGGAAGCCGAGCCATAACCCGAAGCGGTCGGACAGCGACACCTTTTCCTCGACCGCTTCGCCGGGATTGATGGCGGTGGAGCGTTCGTTCTCCATCATGTCGCGCGGAAGCAGATGCCGGCGGTTCGACGTCGCGTACAGGATCACGTTGTCCGGCCGGCCCTCGATGCCGCCTTCCAGCACCGCCTTCAGCGATTTGTAGGATGCGTCGTTGCCGTCGAACGACAGATCGTCGCAGAACACGACGAAGTGGAACGGCGCGGCGCGCAGCAGCGTCATCAGCGCCGGCAGCGTCTCGATATCCTCGCGGTGAATCTCGATCAGCTTCAGCCGGTCGGCCGGCTTGCGTTCGACATTGACGCTGGCGTGCGCGGCCTTGACCAGCGACGATTTGCCCATGCCGCGCGCGCCCCACAGCAGCGCATTATTGGCCGGCAATCCATTGGCGAAGCGTTCGGTGTTCTCGATCAGGATGCCGCGCATGCGGTCGATGCCCTTGAGCAGGCCGAGATCGACGCGATTGACGCGAGCGACGGGCGCGAGCCGCCCATCGGGGTGCCAGATGAAGGCATCGGCGCTCGCCAGCACATCGGCATTCGAGGCCTCTGGCGATGCGGCCGAAAGCCCCGCCGCGATCGCTTCCAGCGCGCGCGCGATTCTGTCCTGCGTGTCATGTTCGGACGGCGGCCGCGGGCGTTTTGTCGCGGCGTTCGCCGGTTTCGGCAACGCGGCCTTCGAGGCCGCGCGGATGCCGGTTTTGCTGGGCTTTTTTGACATGCTCTGAGTTCCTGACCATGCACCCATATCGGCCCTTGAAGGAGGCCGCAAGCCGCGCAATTCAAGTGCAAATCGCGGGAATGGCGGCGTTGCAATTGGGACCGCGGCCGCTATAGTCCGCGCGAATTTGCCCGGACCGGCCAGATGCCGTGCGCCGCCGGTTCATTCCTGTTTCACGAGGATCGTCCGAATGCTGATTACCCCTGCGTATGCCCAGGCTGCGGCCGCCGGCGACACCAACTCCATGTTGATGTCGCTGCTGCCCTTCGCGCTGATCTTTGTCATCATGTATTTCCTGATTCTGCGTCCGCAGCAGAAAAAGGTGAAGGACCACGCCGACCTGGTGAAGAACATCCGCCGCGGCGACACGGTCGTGACGTCAGGCGGCCTCGTCGGCAAGGTGACGAAAGTGGTGGACGACGACCAGATCGAATTCGAGATCTCGGACGGGGTCAGGGTGCGGCAGATGCGGCAGATGATTTCGGGCGTGCGCGCCAAGGGCGAGCCGGCGAAGGAAAAGGCTGAAACAGCCAGGGACGAAACGTCCGCAAGCTAGCGCTTCAACGCGCCGCAATCTCATTCGATCTGACGGGTCAACTCGATGTTGTATTTCACGCGGTGGAAGGCGCTGGCGATTATCCTGACGGCGCTGGTGGTGTGCCTGTGCGCCGTTCCGAATTTCTTTTCCGAAGCCAAAGTGAAGACCTGGCCGAAATGGGCGCAGCGACATCTGGTGCTCGGACTCGACCTGCAGGGCGGTTCGCACATCCTGCTCGAGGTCGATTCCAGCTCGGTCAAGAAAGACAAGCTCGACCAGGTACGCGACGACGTCCGCCGCACGCTGCGCGACGCCAAGATCGGCTATACCGGCCTCACGGCAAAGCCCGATAACGTCGAGGTGCGCGTCAAGGATACCGACCTGCAGAACGCGCTCGGCAAGCTGCGCGAGCTGTCGCAGCCGCTCGGCGGCTTGCTCGGCTCCAGCGGCCAGCGCAGCCTTGAAGTCGGCGACGCCGGCGGCGGACTGATCCGGCTGACCGTGCCGCAAGCGGCGATCACCGACCGCGTCAGGCAGTCGGTCGAGCAATCGATCCAGATCGTCGAGCGCCGCGTCAACGAACTCGGCACCGTCGAACCGCTGATCCAGCGCCAGGGCACCGACCGGATTCTGGTGCAGGTGCCGGGCTTGCAGGACCCGACCCGGCTGAAGGAGTTGCTCGGCAAGACCGCCAAGCTTGACTTCCGCATGGTCGACCAAACCGTGCCGCCGGATCAGGCTGTTGCGGGCAGGGTGCCGCCGGATTCCGAAATACTGATGAGCGCGCAGGCCCCGAAAACGCCCTATGTCATCAAGAAGCAGGTGCTGGTATCGGGCGGCGATCTCACCGATGCGCAGCCGGGGTTCGATCAACGCTCGAACGAGCCGATCGTCAGCTTTCGCTTCAACACCTCGGGCTCGCGCAAGTTCGCGCAGGCGACTTCCGAGAACGTCGGCCAGCCGTTTGCGATCGTGCTCGACAACGAGGTGATTTCCGCGCCGGTGATTCGCGAACCCATCACCGGCGGCTCCGGCCAGATTTCCGGCAGCTTTACGGTGCAGGCGGCCAACGATCTCGCGATCCTGCTGCGCGCCGGCGCGCTGCCGGCACCGCTGACCATCATCGAGGAGCGCACCGTCGGCCCCGGCCTGGGTCAGGACTCGATCGAGAAGGGCGAACTGGCCGCTTACGTCGGTTCGATCATGGTCATCGTGTTCATGCTGCTGACCTACCGGCTGTTCGGGGTGTTCGCCAACATCGCGGTCGCCATCAACGTCGCCATGATCTTCGGCGTGCTGTCGCTGCTGAATGCGACGCTGACGCTGCCCGGCATCGCCGGCATCGTGCTGACGGTCGGCATCGCGGTGGATTCCAACGTGCTGATCTACGAGCGTATCCGCGAGGAACTGCGCGGCGGCCGCACCGCGATTTCCGCGATCGACGCCGGCTTCAAGCGCGCATTGTCGACGATTCTCGATTCCAACATCACCACCTTCATCGCCGCCGCGGTGCTGTTCTATATCGGCACCGGCCCGGTGCGCGGTTTCGCCGTGACGCTCGGCATCGGCATCATCACCACGGTTTTCACCGCGTTCACGCTGACCCGGCTGATTGTCGCGGGCTGGGTAAGGTGGAAGCGGCCGCAACGCGTGCCGATTTGAGAAGGCGGACCCGGCTTTGACCCATTTCGTTCTCATCGGCCTCGGCATCCTCATTGTCGTCCTGACCGTCGTCGAGGTGCTCGGCCTGCTGCCGTCGCTGCGCATCGTGCCGGACGACACGCATTTCGATTTTACGCGCTTCCGGCGCATCAGCTTTCCGATTTCGGCTTTGCTCTCGATCGTCGCCATCACGCTGTTCTTCACCCACGGACTGAATTTCGGCATCGATTTCAAGGGCGGCACGCTGCTCGAAGTGCAGGCCAAATCCGGCACCGCCGACATCCCGTCGATGCGCACGACGCTCGGCGGATTGGGACTTGGCGACGTGCAGCTACAGCAATTCGGCGGACCCGCCGACGTGCTGATCCGGGTTGCCGAACAACCCGGCGGCGACGCCGCGCAGCAGGCTGCGGTGCAGAAGGTGCGCGGCGCGCTCGGCGACAGCGTCGACTACCGTCGCGTCGAGGTGGTCGGCCCGCGCGTGTCGAGCGAACTGCTGGCCTACGGCATGCTCGGCCTGATGCTGGCGATCTTCGCGATCCTGATCTATCTCTGGTTCCGGTTCGAATGGCAGTTCGCGCTGGGCGCCATGATCGCCAACGTGCACGATATCGTGCTGACCATCGGCTTCATGTCGATCAGCCAGGTCGATTTCGATCTCACCAGCATCGCCGCGTTGCTGACCATCTTGGGTTATTCGCTCAACGATACCGTCGTGATCTACGACCGTATCCGGGAAATGCTGCGGCGGTACAAGAAAATGCCGATGCCCGAATTGCTCAACGAATCCATCAATTCGACGCTGTCGCGCTCGATCATCACCCACGTCACCGTAACGCTGGCGCTGCTGGCGCTGCTGTTGTTCGGCGGCCACGCCATCCACAGTTTCACTGCGGTGATGATGTTCGGCGTGGTGCTGGTCGGCACCTACACCTCGATTTTCATCGCAGCGCCGATCCTGATCTATCTTGGCGTCGGCGATCATCGCGCCGACGCTCCGGAGCGACCTCTAAAGCCGTCGAAGCCCTGACCATGCCGGCTTCCTCGGACGCTCCGCATCTTCCGAGGTCGGCGCCGATCGAGGCCTACGGCAACGGCGGATTTGCCTTCGCCGACATGTCGCATCGCGGTTCGCTGCTGTGCCTGCCGGATGCGATCTGGGCCTGGCCGGTCGCCAGGCCCGACGATATCGACGAGGGTTCGCTGCAGCGCGTGATCGCGAATGCGGCCGTCATCGACACGTTGATCGTCGGAACCGGCACCGATGTCTGGCGGCCGCCGTCGCCGCTGCGCGACAGGCTGCGCAAGGCGGGCGTGGTGATCGATGCGATGCAGACCGGACCGGCAATCCGCACCTACAACATCATGATCGGCGAGCGCCGGCGCGTCGCCGCGGCGCTGATCGCGGTGCCATGAGTGCCGAGCTTGCGGATTCGGCGGCGTTCTGCGCCGAGCAGGTGCGGGCGCATGATTTCGAACGTTATGCCTCGACGCTGTTCATCGACGCCGGCAGGCGCCGCGCCCTGCTGGCGCTCTACGCCTTCCACGTCGAGATATCGCGGGTGCGCGAGCAGGTCAGCCAGCCGCTGCCGGGAGAAATCCGGCTGCAGTGGTGGAGCGACATGCTCGCGGGGTCGGGACATGGCGGGATCGAAGGCAACCCGGTCGCCGCCGAACTGCTGCTGGCGATCCGAACATACGGCCTGCCGGTCGAGCCGCTGTCGCGGCTGATCGATGCGCATCAGTTCGATCTCTACAACGACCCGATGCCGAGCATGGCCGCGCTGGAGGACTATCTCGACGCCACGTCGTGCACTTTGTACGCGCTCGGCGCACGCATCATGGGATCCGGGGCAGGCGATCATCTCGCGCGCCACGCGGGCCTTGCACAGGGAATGGTGCATGTGATTACGGCGCTGCCGCTCGATGCGGCGCGGCGGCAGCTTTTCGTGCCGGTGCATTTGCTGGAGAGCCACGGCGGTGGCATGGAGGAGATATTCGCCGGAAAGGAGACGCCGCGGTCGCGCGCGGCGCTGGACCAACTCATCGGCGAAGCCGGGGGACACCTGGAAAGCGCGTTAGCGTTGCTGGCGGGCGTGCCGCCAGAGGTTCGCCCGCTGTTCCTGCCGCTTGCGCTGGTGCGCCACGACTTGAAGCGGATGTCGCGCGCGGACAATAACTTGTTTGCGCCTCAGGCGCGCTCGCGATTGCAGACGTTATGGATCGTATGGCGCGCCTCGCGAACTCCAGTGCCGCAAACGCAACGCAGCGCCTAGCTCCTCATGGCGCGGTGCGCCGGGGTCCCACCCTCGGCGTCATTGCCGGGCTTGATCCGGCAATCCATCCTCCAAAAGAGTCTTCCGAAGAGTGATGGATGCGCGGGTCAAGCCCCGCGCATGAAAGTGTGCTAGTATAGGTCCCGGTTCTGCGAAGCAGCGCTGAAGAAGCGCTGCATTGTGCCGGGGCCGGGGTGATTATGCCGCCGCCGGCACGCGCACGTTTTCGGCGATCCAGCGATCGAGGTCAGCCAGCGCTCTCGCGCTCAGCGCCTGCTTCTTTGCAACGGTCTTTTCGTTGCCGCGCAGCCGCGTGCCATCGGGCTTCCGGGCCGGAGCACTGGTCAGGGGTGGAAACAGTCCGAAATTGACGTTCATCGGCTGGAATGAACGGGGGCCGGCATCGATGGTTTCGATATGGCCGCCGGTGATGTGGCCGAGCAGCGCGCCCAGCGCGGTCGTCGGGGGCGGGGAGCGAAGCGATTGCGAGCGGCAATCGGCGGCGGCATAGAGGCCGGCGATCAGGCCGATGCCGGCGGATTCGACATAGCCCTCGCAGCCGGTCATCTGCCCGGCGAAACGCAGCCGCGGCTGCGCGCGCAAGCGCAATTGCCTGTCGAGCAGCTTCGGCGAATTCAGAAAGGTGTTGCGATGCAGCCCGCCGAGCCGCGCGAATTCCGCGTTCTCCAGTCCAGGAATGGTGCGGAAAATCTGTTGCTGCGGCCCGTACTTCAGTTTGGTCTGGAAGCCGACCATGTTGTAGAGCGTGCCGAGCTTGTTGTCCTGGCGCAGTTGTACGATGGCATAGGGCTTCACCGCCGGATCGCGAGGATTGGTGAGCCCCACCGGTTTCATCGGGCCGTGACGCAGCGTCTCACGGCCGCGCTCGGCCATCACCTCGATCGGCAGGCAGCCGTCGAAATAGGGCGTGCCGGTCTCCCAGTCCTTGAAGTCGGTCTTCTCGCCGGCAACCAGCGCATCGACAAAGCCGTCATACTGCTGCCTGGTCATCGGGCAATTGATGTAGTCGGCGCCGGTGCCGCCGGGGCCGATCTTATCGTAGCGTGATTGAAACCACGCCACCGACATGTCGATGGAATCCTTATGCACGATCGGCGCGATGGCATCGAAAAACGCCAGCGCATTCTCGCCGGAGAGGTCGCGGATCGCATCGGCGAGCGGCGCCGAGGTGAGGGGGCCGGTTGCAATGATGACGTTGCCCCAGTCCGCGGGCGGCAGGCCGTCGATTTCAGCGCGGCGGATTTCTATTCCGGGATGATCGTGCAGCGCCGTGGTGACGGCGGCTGAAAAGCCGTCGCGGTCCACCGCCAGCGCGCCTCCGGCCGGCACCTGATTGCAATCGGCGGCGCGCATGATCAGCGAGCCCAGCCGGCGCATTTCGGCGTGCAGCAGCCCAACGGCATTATTGGCGGCGTCGTCGGACCGGAAGGAATTGGAGCACACCAGTTCGGCCAGGCCGTCGGTGCGATGCGCCTCGGTCATCCGATGGGGGCGCATCTCGTGCAGCACGACCGGGAGCCCGGCATTGGCTGCCTGCCACGCGGCTTCGGAGCCGGCGAGCCCGGCGCCGATAACATGAATGGGTTCTGTCATGGCGCAGAGGTAGCGCGTTTCCGGACGGAGGGGAATCGCGTTTACCGGCCCGCCCTAAAGCCGGAATCGGCAACGCCCGCAACGAGGCGGGCGTTATCCGAATCGTCTCAGGTGCAGGTGTCAGCCTTTGTAGGAACCGGCTGCAACGCGCGGAATGTCCGACCGATCAAGGCCGATATCGGCCAGTTCGCGATCGCTGAGCTGGGACAGTTCGCTGACATTGCGCTGATAGTCCCGAAACGCCTGGATCATGCGGATGAGCGAGAGCAACATGGCTAGTCTCCTTGTATTCGCGATTCAGCTCTTGGAAGAGCTTCTTCGTTCCAATGAATATAGGATATCATCTCGCAGTGCAGCAGTTCCTGTGTTGCGATGCAGCTAAGCTCGATATGCATGGCTTTGGTAAGGAACGATTAACCTTTCGCCTTGACTGCGCATTGGGGCGGCTCTGGTTCCACCCGGGCTAAATCGGGCTGGAATTTACCGATTCGGTACAGTAAAGCCTGGGCGGGGCTAATGCCGCAGCGTCGTTGTAATATTTGGAGCGTCAGAGAGTTCCAGCCGAGGAGGCCAGCCAACGGCGCCCGCTTTTATGCGCAATTTGCATGGGTGATAGTGATGAACACCTGTTCTTTTGTTGATCAAATGAAGGCCGCAGAATTGCGATTGTTTCTACGGCGCTGGCCGCACTGGCGAATGTAGGTGCACTGTACAGTAAATGGACTCGTTGCGGATCATATGCCAAAGCGGCCCTCCGCATCGCAGGGGCCGTGTGCAACGCTCTCTCCATCTGGAGGATTCATGACCCGATTTTTTGGTTGTAAACGACGGCTACTGACTGCGGCTGTGACCATGGTCGGTTTCACCGTGATCCATTTCGATGCGCGCGCCGCGGAAACGATGACTACCGCCCAGATGCAGATGGATCACACCGGGCAGGCGGCCATGGCGGGCGGCCAGACGTTCAGGCTCGGCAATCTCACCGTGACCTCCCCCTGGACCCGGGCGACGCCCGGCGGCGCGAAAATCGCGGGCGGATATCTCAAGGTCACCAACAATGGTGCTGCGGCCGACCGTTTCGTCAAGGCCACGTCCGACGCGGCCGATCATGTCGAGATTCACGAGATGTCGATGAGCGGCGGCGTGATGAGGATGCGGCCGGTGCCGGAGGGACTGGAGATCAAGCCGGGCGAGACGGTGGAATTGAAATCCGGCGGCTATCACCTGATGTTCATGGACCTCAAACAAGCGCTCAAGCAGGGCGGCATGCTGAAGGCGACGCTGCAGTTCGAAAAGGCTGGGCCGCTCGATGTCAACTTCACTGTCAACGCCGTGGGTTCGACCAGCGCAACGGCTCCGCAGCACTAGCTCCTTTACGAGCCTGCAATCAAAATCGATCCGCACGCATGAGGACATTGCGCCGCGCGTCGATCACATTTTTCCCGCGCGAATTCATCCGCGATTCAGCGCGGGCTGCAGGCTGGATTGCTTCGTCGCAAGTGCTCCTCGCAAGGACGCCTTTCGATCACGGCGCCCGGGCCAACTGGCTTGCGAAAGCGGCGATGGTCCTGGCGTAGACGTCGCTCTTGTTCCACTGCTGCAGCACGGCGAAATTGGCGCTGCCGGGCTCGAAATCCTTGCCGCGCTGCCAGCCGTAGCTGGAAAGATAATTCGCCGTGGAGGCCAGCACGTCCGGCACGCTGCGCAACAGGTCGCGGCGGCCGTTGCCGTCGAAATCCACGGCGAACTTGATATAGGACGACGGCATGAACTGGGTCTGGCCGATTTCTCCGGCCCAGGCGCCGCGCATCTCGGCGGGCGTGAGATCGCCGCGCTCGACGATGCGCAGCGCGTCCAGCAATTCGGCGCGGAACAGCTCGCCGCGTCGGCAATCGTATGCCAGCGTCGCCAGCGCGCGCAGGGTCGGGAATTTTCCGATATTGACGCCGTAGTCGGTTTCCAGCCCCCAGATCGCCACCAGCACTTCACCAGGCACGCCGTAGCTCTGCTCGATGCGCCCGAGCACCGAGCCGAATTGCTTGAGCATGTTGGCGCCGCGCGACAGCCGCGGCGGGATCATGCGGCCGGAAAATTCCTCAAAGCTCTGCTGGAAAACCTTTTGTCCGCGATCCCTGGACAGCACGCCTGGATCGGGCGCCACGCCGCTCAGTCCGGTTGCGATCGCGCTCTGCGCAATGCCCTTGGCCGCGGCTTCGGTTTTGAAATCGGCAAGCCAGGCCTCGAAGCTGCCGCCACAGGGTGCTGCATGAGCAGAAACCGCCGCCAATGAAACCGTGCCTGCCAGCAGCGCGCGAAAGAAAAGAGCGAGGAACTTCATGACCTTCGATGTTCGTCGCAGACCGCGGCCAAAACAAGGCTTCGCTGCCACGCATTGCCGCCATCCCCGCACGGCGGAGCCGTTGCGAAAGGATGCGGCGGGCGGAAAGACACTAATGCCCCAGCGACGCGGCGAACGCGCTGCCGTCCTTGACGCCCAGTTCATAGGCGGCGCGGATGCCGCGCGGATTGGTGATGTCGAACTGCGACAGGTCGATCTTGCGCGACGGCTGCACATAGCTGCGGCCGGCGATCCCGGGCATGTTCCGGTATAGCCGCGTCAACAATACCAGCGTGCGGCCGCCCGCCGCCTCGATCGATGCCACCGGCTCGACCGGCACATTGTCGACCAGTCCGCCGTCGAACGCCGGCGCCCCGTTCACCGACGTCACCGGCATGAAAGGCGGCACGCCGCTGCTCGCCATCAGCACCTCGTGCATGGCGCGCGCATTGCCGAGCGTTCGCACCGGCACGAATTCCGCAACGAAGCCAAGGGCGCGGCCGAAGCGCGGATGCACGGGATGGAAAAAACGTTTTTCGAGCTGATAAGCGCCGATGCCCAGCATGGCGCCGGCGAGTGGCGGCACGCCGCGCGGCATCCGCGTCACTGCGATGCGCAGGTCGGTGATGGCGTTGAGCCGTGCCAGCGCGGTGTCGTCGATGGTTTGGGCCAGCAGTTCGTTGTACAGCGGCCCGACCGGGCAGAGCGGCTCGCCGCGGCGCCACGCCGCGACATCGAAATTCTTCAGGTGCGGGCCGCAGCCGTCGTACACGCTTTGGCGGACTTGCGCGCCGATGCCGAGCAGCGAATAGGCGGCGGCAAAGGCGCCTGCGCTTGCCGCTACCACCAGCTTGGGGGTGAGGCCCAGTCGCGGCGCCGCGGCCTCGTAGAAACCGCCCTGCCAATAACAGCGGTTACCGCCGCCCGCGAATACGACTGCATCGAACATCGAGCCCTGAATGCCAAACCGCGGCGCAACAAGCAAGCCGTCGTCCCCGAACGCGTCAGGGGGCGCGGCCTACCTCATGTGGGGCGCAACGGCCGGGCAGCGCGTTCTGCGTCATGGCCGGAGCAAGGGCCGGGCAGCGCCTTCAACGTCATGGCCGGGCTTGTTCCCTATTGGATTCACACGTCCCGTCATACGCGGGCTTGACCCGCCTATCCATCCATCTTCGGAAAAGTTATTTCGAAGGGGATGGATTGCCGGGTCAAGCCCGGCAATGACGGCGAGATGTGTGCGTATGGTAGGTCAAGCCCGGCAATGACGATGAGATGTGTGCATCCAGTAGGACTTTTCCCGGCCATCCACGTCTTTGCTCCACATCGGAAAGAAAGACGTGGATGCCCGGCACAAGGCCGGGCATGACGGCGCGGCCTGCCTTATGCGCGGCACAAGGCCGGGCAGCGCGTTCTGGGCTCGTGCCGGCCATCCAAGTGCGAAGGGATCAGCTATCCTTGCGGCGCCACTGAAACAGCGAGACCGGAAAGTCCGCGGCGTAGCGCGGCACTTTTGCCAGCGGCGGCGGCGCGTGCGAGACCGTAATCGGCTCGATCACCTTGCGGTAAAGGTGCCAGGTGGCGTGGCCCAGCAGCGGGATCACAATCGCAAGGCCGAGAAAGAACGGCAGGGAGCCGATCACCAGCAGCCCGGCCACGATCAGTCCCCAGGCCGCCATCGGCACCGGGTTGGCTGCTACGGCCTGCAGCGATGTCACCATGGCGCCGGCGGCGCCGGCGTGGCGATCCAGCATCAAGGGAAACGAAACCACGCTGATGCACAGCGCCACCAATGCGAACAGAAAGCCGACGCCGCAGCCGACCACGATCAGCCACCACCCCTGCGGCGTGCTCAGCACGCGCCTGGCGAAATCCGGAATTCCGGCGGCGGCTTCATAACCGAACGCCGCGACGTAGATCGCCTGCGCGGTGGCGACCCAGATCACGAACAGCGCCAGCAGCAGCGTGCCGAGCCCGAGCATGGCGCCGAACGAGGGCGAACGCAGCACCTCGGTCGCATGCCACGCCGACGCCTCTTCGCCGCGTTCGCGCCGGTAGCTCAATTCGTAAAGGCCAAGGGCTGCGAACGGGCCGAGCAGGGCAAAACCGGCCGCCAGCGGAAACAGCAACGGCAGCACCGCATAGCCCAGCACCGTTCGCGCCAGCACCAGGCCCAACACGGGATAGATCAAGCAGAGGATGATGGCGTGGCTCGGCACCGCCTTGAAATCCTCCCAGCCGAGCCGCAACGCCTCGCCGAGGTCGGACAGCTCGATGGTTCGGATCACCGGTGCGGCCGTGGGCGCCGGCGGGGTGGCATTGACGGGATATGGAGCGGCCATTGTCACGGTCTCCTTGATCGTTGCGGCAATTGATCGCGCCGATGGAAGGCGCGTGTTTGCCTTGATTAAACGGACCGCGATCCAAGCCAGACGCGAAGACAAGGAAACCATACAGGCCATGCCGCGAACTGAACCGCAATGCTACGCCAATCCCTTGAAATCGTTGCTCACGGTTGGGTGATGCGCCGGGTCCTGCGGCCGTCATTTGCCGCCCGAGAAAGGCGAACCGGGCGGGGAGCTGCGGGCTACATAGGCCAGGCTTGCACCCGGGCTAAGGTCGACGGCGATCCGATGGGGGGTTGTCGGAATTGAACGAAGTCCCACGCGGGACGTTCAACTGCCGTCAAGTTCACAAGGAGCGATACGATGAGCATTTTCGGAAAAATCATGGGCGCGATCTTCGGCAGCAAGGCCGATGCCGCCTCACCAGGCGCTACGGCCGCGCCTGCCACAGGCGGCTCCGGCGGATCGTCCGCCGCATCCTCCTCCGGAGGCGGCACGGCGGCCGGCGGCGGATCGCCGGCTGCGTCGAACGCACCGGCGCATAGCGTCGACGTTGCGCCGATCCTGGACAAGGCGGTGGCCGCCAAGGGGGAAAAACTGGAATGGCGCACCTCGATCGTCGATCTGATGAAGGCGCTCGACATCGACTCCAGTTTCACCGCGCGCAAGGAACTGGCCAAGGAGCTCGGCTACACCGGCGACAGCAACGACTCGGCGAGCATGAACATCTGGCTGCACAAGCAGGTGATGACAAAACTTGCGGCCAATGGCGGCAAGCTGCCGCCGGAGATCAAGCATTGATCTGAGGCCGTCATTCGATCCGAAGGCCCGCATTCGTGCGGGCCTTTTGCTCTGCGGCGGTTAAGTCCAAGGCCGGATTGCCGGGCGCGGCCGGCCGGTCTAGATACGCTCCAACAACAACCGCTCCAAGGAGAACGCCCATGAACACCATCGACCGCAGGACCATTCTCGGCACCGGCGCGCTGGCGCTCGCCGGTGCCGCGCAGAGCCGGCCCGCCGCGGCACAAGCGGGACCGAAGCCGATGTTTCCGGTGGCCGCGATCACCATTCCCATCGTCGGCGAAACCGACGTGTTCCAGGTCCGCCGCATCTACTGCATCGGGCGCAACTATGCGGCGCATTCCCGCGAGATGGGCTCGGATCCGACCCGGGAGCCGCCGTTCTTTTTCCAGAAGCCGACCGACGCGATTCAGAACGTCGCCATCGGCACGGTGGCCGATCATCCTTATCCGTCGCTGACCAGGAATTATCATTACGAAGTCGAACTGGTGGCGGCGCTGAAATCCGGCGGCACCAATATTCCGGTCGAGCAGGCGCTCGATCACGTCTATGGCTACGCGGTGGGTCTCGACATGACCCGGCGCGACTTGCAGCGCGCGATGGGCGACGAGAAGAAGCCCTGGGAAATCGGCAAGAGTTTCGATCATGCCGCGGTGCTTGGCCCGATTCACCCGGCCGCAAAAACCGGGCACTTCAGCAAGGGCGCGATTTCGCTCGCGGTAAACGGCGCGGTGAAGCAGAGTTCGAACCTGCTCAACATGAGCTGGAACGTCGCCGAGCAGGTTGCCAAACTGTCCGAAGCGTTCGAGCTCAAGGCCGGCGACATCATCTATTCCGGCACCCCGGAGAATGTCGGCCCGGTCGTGAAGGGCGACGTGCTGCTCTGCAAGATCGAGGGCCTGCCGGACATGTCGATCAAGATCGTGTGAGGGCTTCCACGTCATTGCGAGCGCAGCGAAGCAATCCAGCGCCACGTTCGCAGCGACGATGCGGTGCGCTACGCGCCATGGCAGGGCTGCCTGCCAATCGATGCATCCAACAACCGTCATTCCGGGATGCGCCCTCTTGGGCGCAGGCCCGGAATCGATGGACTCCGTGGTTATGGATTCCGGGCTCGCGCTAAAGAGCGCGCCCCGGAATGACCGTTGTTGGATGCGGGTCAAGCCCGCGCAAGACAGCGCGAGGTTGATGGTGCATATCGCCTCAGACGCCGGCTACCGCGCAAGGTCCGAAAACTCCGGATGCTGGCGCAGATAATCCACCACAAAGCCGCAGCCGGCGACAACCTTGTTGCCGTCGGCGCGGATCAAATGCAGCGCGCCCTGCACCAGCTCCGACGCGATGCCGCGCCCGCGCAACGCCCGCGGCGTCTCGGTGTGGGTGATGATGACCGTGCCCGGCGCGCGGCGGTAATTCGCAAACGCGATGCCGCCCTCGACGTCGAGCTCGAAGCGGGAAAGGGCAGGGTTGTCGCGGACGGTCACTGTTCGCCTCCGGCGCACGTGAATGTTGATATCGAGATCAACGTTCGTCACGCAGGTTTGTTCGGACCTGTGCGACTGGCCCTCGTACCATGGCCCGGCACGGCTGCGGCATTGCCAGGGCGAAGGCACTTCCATGGTTCAGTCCGTTATACCGGAGTCAAAGGTGCTGAATGTCAGACCTGTTGACAAGGATCGCGATCGGTCCGGCCCTTGCCGCGCGTCAGGGATAAGTATTACTCCGCCGCCTCGCTCGCCCCGCTCTTTCTCCGCTTCCCGCCCGCCGCCTTCGCCAGCACCGGCCCCAGAAACTTCCCCGTGTAGCTCCGCGGCGCCTTGACGATGTCCTCCGGGGGGCCCCAGGCGACGATTTCGCCGCCGCCGTCGCCGCCTTCGGGGCCGAGGTCGATGACCCAGTCGGCGGTCTTGATGACTTCGAGATTGTGCTCGATCACCACCACGGTGTTGCCCTGGGCGACCAGCTCGTGCAGCACCTCGAGCAGTTTCTTGACGTCGTGGAAGTGCAGGCCGGTGGTCGGTTCGTCCAAAATGTACAACGTGCGGCCGGTGGCGCGCTTGCTCAGTTCCTTGGCCAGTTTGACGCGCTGCGCCTCACCGCCGGACAGCGTGGTGGCCTGCTGGCCGACATGGATGTAGTCCAGCCCGACGCGGTGCAGCGTCTTGAAGGTTTCGCGCACGCGCGGCACCGCCTTGAAGAACTCGGCGGCTTCTTCCACGGTCATGTCGAGCACGTCGGCGATCGACTTGCCCTTGAACAGCACCTCCAGCGTCTCGCGGTTGTAGCGCTTGCCCTTGCAGGCGTTGCAGGTGACGTAGACGTCGGGGAGGAAGTGCATCTCGATCTTGATGACGCCGTCGCCCTGGCAGGCTTCGCAACGGCCGCCCTTGACGTTGAACGAGAACCGGCCGGGCTCATAGCCGCGCGCTTTCGCCTCGGGGAGGCCGGCGAACCATTCGCGGATCGGGGTGAAGGCGCCGGTGTAGGTCGCAGGGTTCGATCGCGGGGTGCGGCCGATCGGCGACTGGTCGATGTCGAT
>NZ_CAXUNQ010000073.1:0-17415 GCF_964252615.1 uncultured Bradyrhizobium sp. | reverse complement strand
GCCCCGGGCGCGGCTCCGGCGGCAGGCGCTGCCGCTCCGGCGGCGGGTGCGGCTCCCGCCAAGGCGCCCGCGGCAGGCGCAAAGGCTCCGGCGGCAGGCGCCAAGGCGCCTGCTGGCGGTGACAAGAAGAAGTAGGCGAGCGCGGGATGCCGCGTCATGCTGCTCTTTGTCGGCCTCGGTAATCCCGGCGCGAAGCATCAGAGCAACCGGCACAATATCGGTTTCATGGTTGTCGACGAAATTGCGCGGCGTCATGGTTTCGCACCATGGCGCCGCCGCTTTCAGGGCGAAACCGCCGAAGGCACGCTGGAGCGCGAGCGCGTCATATTGCTGAAGCCTTTGACCTACATGAACGACTCCGGGCAGGCGGTTCAGGACGCGGCCGGCTTCTTCAAGCTCGCGCAGGGCGAGATCACCGTGTTTCACGACGAGATCGAACTGCCGCCGGCAAAACTACGCGTTAAAACCGGCGGCGGCGTTGCCGGACACAATGGCCTGCGCTCGATCTCGGCGCATATCGGCAACGACTATCGGCGGGTGCGTCTCGGGGTCGGCCACCCCGGCGTCAAGCACCTGGTGCATGGCCATGTATTGAACGACTTTGCCAAGGACGAACGGCCGTGGGTCGAAGCGCTGCGCGAGACGATCGCCGACAATGCCGGGCTGCTCGCGGCCGGCCGCGACTCCACGTTTCAGAACAAGGTGCATCTGGCAATGCAGGCCAAGGGGTTTTCACTCAAGGAAGATGGCGAAGTGAAAGATTGACGTCGCGCGCCGGGATGATCGACTAGACACCGCCATGGCCGGGCTCATCCCGGCCATCCACGTCTCGACGCTAAGACGTGGATGGCCGCGACCAGCGCGGGCATGACGAACTCCGAACCAGAGGACGCAATGGGATTCAAATGCGGTATCGTCGGCCTGCCCAATGTCGGCAAGTCGACGCTGTTCAACGCGCTGACCGAGACCGCGGCGGCGCAGGCGGCCAACTATCCGTTCTGCACCATCGAGCCCAATGTCGGCGCCGTCGCGGTGCCGGATCCGCGGCTCGACAGCTTGGCGGAAATCGCCAAGTCGGCGCAGATCATTCCAACGCAACTGACCTTCGTCGATATCGCAGGACTGGTGCGCGGAGCATCGAAAGGCGAGGGCCTCGGCAACCAGTTTCTCGCCACCATCCGCGAAGTCGACGCGGTCGCCCACGTGGTGCGCTGCTTTGAGGATTCCGACATCACCCATGTCGAGGGCAAGATCGCGCCCCTGGCCGATATCGAAACCATCGAGACCGAACTGATGCTCGCAGATCTCGACAGTCTGGAGAAGCGCGTCGACAACCTCGGCAAAAAGGCCAAGGGTAACGACAAAGAGGCAAAAGAGCAGCTCGACCTGGTCAATCGCGCGCTGGTGCTGCTGCGCGAGGGCAAGCCGGCGCGTTTTCTTGAACGCAAGCCCGAACAGGAGCGCGGCTTCGGCATGCTGGGATTGTTGACGTCGAAGCCGGTGCTCTATGTCTGCAATGTCGAGGAAGGCTCGGTGGCGGGCGGCAACGCGTTTTCGAAACAGGTGTTCGAGCACGCGGAGAAAGAAGGCGCGGTCGCGGTCGCCATTTCCGCCAAGATCGAATCCGAGATCGCGACGCTGTCGCGCGCGGAGCGCACCGAGTTTCTCGATACGCTGGGGCTGGAAGAGGCCGGGCTCGACCGGCTGATCCGGGCCGGCTATCGGCTGCTTGATCTCATTACCTATTTCACCGTCGGTCCGAAGGAGGCCCGGGCCTGGACCATTCACCGCGGCACCAAGGCGCCGGCCGCCGCCGGCGTCATCCATACCGACTTCGAAAAGGGCTTCATTCGCGCCGAAACCATCGCCTATGACGACTATGTCGCGCTTGGCGGCGAAGCCGGCGCCCGCGATGCCGGCAGACTGCGGCTGGAAGGCAAGGAGTACGTCGTGGCCGACGGCGACGTGATGCATTTTCGGTTCAATACGTAACTGCGTATGGCGGATTAGCGCGGCGTAATCCGCCATTCCCACGCGTGGTTACGCCTTGCACTTCACTGGTTGAGCCATCGGCGCACCGGGCGGCTAACCCGCCCTCCCGGATCTGGTCACCGCATCTGGCCCTGGTCGCGGATGGCGCCGAGATGCTCGTTGATGCGGAATACGATCAGGATGAATTCCGCTACGATGCGCGAAAACACGATGCCGACGATCACGCCGGCGATCGAGGACAGCACCAGGATAAACCCGCCGAACGGGCTGATCGCCATCGCCGCCAGTCCGGAAAAAATCCCGGAGATGCCGAACAGGATCGTCAGCGCGATGACCAGCCAGTAGAATGTCTTGATGATCGTCGGCGTGATGAAGCGGTCCCACTGAAACAGATCCCGAAATTCAAACATCGGTGGTTCTCCCGGCAAATCGAAAGTTTGAGTCATCACGCAATATCCGCGGGCCAAGGGCCTAGCTCCGAACCGCGTCCCGGGCAAGATCGCAGGTGGCCCATGCGCAGCCGGTGGCTTGAGATTGCTGCAAAGTGCGGCCACAATCGGGCTTCCTCATCCGCAATCTCCTCATGATGCTCAGCTTCGAAGATTTTCCGCCCGGCCATTTCGGCACTTTCGGCCCGCGCCACGTTACGCGCGAGGAAATACTTGCGTTTGCCGCCGAGTTCGATCCGCAGCCGATGCATCTCGACGACGAGGCCGCCCGGCATTCGATGTTGAAGGGCCTTGCGGGTTCGGGATGGCACCTGTGCTCGCTGACGATGCGGATGATGTTCGACGGCTATATCGGCCGCACCGCCTCGCTGGGCTCGCCCGGCGTCAACGAACTGAAATGGCTGTCGCCGCTGCGGCCGGGCGACGATCTCACCCTCGATGTCGACGTGGTGGAGGCGCGGGTGTCGCGCAGCCGTCCCGACACCGGGATCGTGACGTTCAAATGCAGCGTCCGCAACGCGGCGGGGCAGGCGTTGTGCGAAATAACGTCGCCGATCATCGTGAAACGCCGCGAAGTGGAGGCCGCCGGGTAGGCATCATGCATTTTTTCGAGGACCTTGAGATCGGCCAGCGGCGCGAACTCGGCTCGTTCACCTTCACCGCTGAACGGATCAAGAAGTTCGCCGCGGAGTTCGATCCGCAGCGCTTTCATCTCGACGAGGAGGAGGGCCGCAAGTCGCTGTTCGGCGGGCTGGCGGCATCAGGCTGGCACGTCGGTTCGGCCTGCATGAAGCTGCTGGTGGCCAGCGGCCAACGCCGTGCGGCGGAGGCCGCGGCGCGCGGTGAGGAAGTCGCGGTCTGGGGGCCGTCGCCGGGCTTTACCGAGTTGCGCTGGATCAGGCCGGTGCTGGCCGGCGATACGCTCAGTTTCGCCAGCGAGACCGCATCGAAGCGCATCACGGCGTCGCGCCCCGGATGGGGCATCATGTCGGCCCGCAACACCGGCACCAACCAGCGCGGCGAACTGGCATTCTCCATGCTGGCGACGGGCTTCGTGCCGCTGCGCTCTTTTCTACCGTCATCCTAAAGGAACGCTCTTGCGCGTCTTGAAGGATAGCCGCTTGCGCCTGGGTCCGCACCCTTCGGGACGCCGCGCAAGCTGCGCGGCTCCTGAAGGATGATGGCGCCGAACAGCCGCCGGGAACCAAATTTCCGGTAACGCATTGTGAACCTGATGCTGCTCAAGTTGGACAGAGCAGCAGATCACAGGGGGGCGGCAATGGCTGATCGCAGCGGACTGAAATTTGTGGGCTTTATCTTCGCAACCGTGACGCTTGCGGTGATGCTGACCACCGGGATGATGGTTAACGGCTATGCCGACGGCGGCTACAGGCCCGACGGCACCACCATCGCCAGCCGATAGTTACGTTGTCCTAACCATCAATTGCGAAACGCGCCAGAAAGTTCGTCATGCCCGGGCCTGTCCCGGGCATCCACGTTTTTACGGCGTTAATTCGTAAGACGGCGATGGATTGCCGGGTCAAGCCCGGCAATGGCGCATCCACCCCCTGGACATCACCCGTTGCGCAGGCCGTCGGCGGCGCGTTTCCATTGCGCGACGTTGTCGGCGATCATGCGCGTCGACTTCATCGCCGCCTGGCTGAGCTGGGCATAGCCGGAGATCTCGCGCTGGACGCGCTGTCCTTCGTTGTGCAGCAGGTCGCGCAGGCTTTCCAGTTCGGCCACCAGGTTCTCGATTTCGGCCAGCGACGTTCCGGCGACGCGCTGGATCAGCGAATTGACGTTGTTGACGGTGGCTTCGGCAGTGGCATCGAGCGCGGGCTCGGCTGCCAGCATGCTGGGCGAGCGGCGCAGATAGGCGACGTCGTTGCGCACGAAATCGCGGATTCCGGCTTCCACTTCGGAAACCGCGGCAAGGTTGGAATCGTCCAGAGTTGTTTCGATCTTTTCAGATGGCATGGCGTTCATCGGCTGTCCCTTGTTTCGCATTGAGCGAGCGCGGATGTCCCCCGCACGACGAAAGTGAGCGGCGCCATCCATCCCGCGGAATTTGACCACATCGCGGCCAATCTGCGGCAATGCGCGATCTTTCCTGCGCGGCGGATCGTCGTCGCCGCGAAGGCGGGACCCGTAACCCCGGCGCTTGTCGTCGCGCGGCTGTCCAATGATGATACCGACCTGTCCAGATCATCGGCACGGCGGAGGATCGTCGCCTCGCGCTACGGCATGCACACTCTGTGCCGTCATTGCCGGGCTTGACCCTCTGGATGCACACATCTCGCCGTCATGCCGTGGCTTTGTGCCGGGCATCCACGTCTTCTTTCCGATGTGGAGCACAGACGTGGATGGCCGGGACGAGCCCGGCCATATGCACCCATCTCGGCCGTCATTGCCGACTCGACCCGGCAATCCATCCCCTTCGAAACGACTCTTTCCGAAGATGGATGGATACGCGGGTCAAACCCGCGCATGACGAAATATGAGCATGCGCCGGCGCCTTCGCGGGGACGACGGTGGTGATGTCTGACGCGCCCGGCCGCCGGGCTCAGGCGCGCATGGCGCCCAGCATCGATGCGGCCAGCGTCTCGGTCAGATCGCGGCCGAGCAACTGCTGGACTAGGTCGAACGAATCGAAGAACGAACAAAATTCGACGATCCGCCCGTCGCGCAGCGTATAGAACTCCGCGACGTCGACCTGGACGATGCGCCGATCCCCCCGCTTTTCCATCAGCAGCCGCTGCATCGTCGCGACCCTGTCGCCTTCGACCGCAATGAACCTGATTTCGTATTTGCGGCTCAGATAGCGTTTCTTCTGGGCCTGGATTGCTTCCGGGATCCACGCCTTGCCATGCTTGTGGCCGAGATGGGGAAACAGCTCCACCGGCGCGTAGGAGATCATGTCGATCTCATCGTCGACACAGTCCAGCGCGCCCGGCACGTCGCCGGCATAGAACGCGTCGAGATAGTCCAACACGCGTTGGCGGGTTTGGCCGTCGTCCATGCTGCTGTCCCCGCCGGGTTGAGCCCGACTCGTCAGTTCCGTTCGCATTGTGTACGGAATTTTGCGGGGAGCAAGCGAAAAGCAACTCAAGGTTGCCAGGGTTTGGGGGTGGGGTCGCCGGCAGCGCCGCGGGGCCCGCCGCCGGCTGGATTGGCGCCCTGCCGGCCGCCGTCGCTTGACTCAGCTCTTCCGGCTGTTGGCGCTTTGACCGGCGGCGGGCTTGCCGGACGAGAACGGCGACGGCGCAGCGCCTCCCTTTTTGAGGTTCTTGTCAGCCTTCGGCTTCTTCTTTTCCTTGTTGCTGCGCATCTGACCCTTGGCCATGACCATCTCCCTTGGCGCCCGGTTGAATCGATCGGCGCGGCGTGACGATAACAAATCCGCGGGGCCTTTGTAAGCAGCGCGGCCGGGATACGGAAACCCTTCAGAAGACTCTTGCGAGGATGGATGCGCGGGTCAGGCGCATGACGCGGTGTGGAACTGGAAAGCGCCGCCGCCGTTATGCCCGCGACATTCTTTCGGAGACCGCCATCATGAAAACCCTCGCCGCCTTCCTCGCCATCGCCGTGCTTGCCGCCGCCACCCCCGCCGACGCCAAGGGCTGCCTGAAAGGCGCCGTGGTCGGCGGCGTCGCCGGACACTATGCCGGCCACCACGGCATGCTCGGCGCTCTCGCCGGTTGCGCCTACGGCCGCCACCGCGCCAACGAACAGGACCGCGAACGCCAGGGCCAGGGCCCGCGCCAAGTGCCTGCCGGCGAGAAACTGTAGTCGTCGCCGCGCCGCCGGCGAACACACGCCGCATTGCGTCGAGGACAGGAGTGCCCCGTCATTGCCGGGCTTGACCCGCCAATCCATCGCTCTCGAAAGATGCACGCGACACGGGGCGGATGCGCGGGTCAGGCTCGCATGACGCAGTGCGATGGTGTGCGGACCATGCCCAGCTCGCAATAATCCGGTTCGTACTCCGTAGTCTCCGGGGACCACAGCACGACAAACTCCTTGCCGTCTCACTCGATCAGCGTGGTGAGTTCCTCGCTCTCGGTCGGTGTCATGTCACAGGCCTCGCAGTGCGGACACTCGTCGTTGCACATGCACGACCACCGGTCCTGCCACTTGCGCTCACAGCGCTCGCATACGTAATGGTTGAGAAACCAGGCCACGCGATCCACCCTTAGGATCGCAAACGATAACTCCCGCGCGACACGAAATCCACAAACCCGCGGTTGCGGAGGAATTGAAGCTGCTGGCGTATTTTCGGCCTGACGTTCTGATTGCCCGGATAGAGCCCGCCGAGATGCCGCTCGAAAGCGTAGACCTCATCCAGCGTGAATTCGCGCTTGCCGAGCGACTCCACGCATTTCATGACGTCGAGCAGCCAGCCCCGCGATTCCAGCGACTCATCCCTGAGGAAAAGCGTCTTCTGCCATTCCGCGAGAACGAGCTCCTTCGCGCGAACGATGCCGTTCTGCACGATATGAATCTTGCCCGATTCCGGTATCTGGCCAAGCAGGATTTTCGAACCAACCCAGCCGGCGCGCCGTGCCGTCGGCGCCAGTGGCTTGCGCTCCTCGATGATATCGCGGACGAAAAAATGCTTCGGCACGATGAACAGGTTGACTACAGCAAGTGAATTGAGGTCGTAATTCATCAGCAGCAGGTTCGGATTGTTGTTCGCCGCGAGACGCTGGCATTTCGTGTTGAATTCGCCGTCGAGAACCTTCGCGCCGAATTTTTGCGCTGGCTGGTCGGTTCACGTGCCATCGCTGGGTGCGCATTGGTAGTGATTGAGCAAACAGCCATTCCTATTCGGTCTCCTCGTCTTCGTCATCGGAGATGTCAAGTGTCGGTCCTATAGGAGAAATCTCACTCACTTCATTAATTGGTTTGCCCTCGAAATAAGAGTTTACGATCCGCCAACGATTATTGAGCTTGCCCTTACCAGTGATGTCTTTGAGAGTTGAGAAGTTCGCCGTCGAAACATCTATAACAGGCGTTTTCTCGTCAATCGAGACTCCGATTAGCAAGATCGGCAAGGTAATCGATAAATTTGCTGAGGGAAGTTCACGCTTGGCTCGCTCGAAATGCGCAACATTTGAATCGATACGCGTTCCAAGTGAAGACATAGGGACGATGCTAACAGCAGCCTGAGTGAGAGACTCGCTATAAGCCGCTTGGAATTTGAAGATGTCGCTATACCAACGCGACATATTGCCAAATTGAACTTCGGTTTGGACATGAAGCCCGTTGAACTCTTTTCTGAAATCAGCTTTCAGATTGCTATTTAAAATCTTGGTCGCAATCGGATGAAATTGCCAGCCGCATTCAATGGCCAGCTTTCGATCAAAGTAGGCATTTAGAAGTTGCTGGACTACATCCAGCCTCTTGTTTTTTGATTTTCCAGGATAAACAAATACTGGCGCCTTGATCACAGCGCCGATTATTTCATCCCAGCATTGAACATGTTTATCGTGTTGAAGTATTTCTTCTGCGAAACGGTAGCTAAAAATTTCATATTTCATCAATGTCCGCCGCGCGGCTTTGTCGGATCATAAACCGGTTTGTCCATCGGCCGTGTTTTCAAAAGACCCGCTCTGAGCAAATGAAGCCGCTCCCATGCGATATTGACGTATTCAGGCACCACATCGCAACCCAATCCGTAGCGATTGTGCTTCACCGCGCCAACCACGGCCGTTCCAACACCCATATAAGGATCGAAAACCTTGTCGTATCGATTGGTCAGCGACAGTACCAGCCGCTCGATCAACTCGACCGGAAACTGGCAGGGATGTTCGGTCTTTTCGACATGGTTATTTTTCACGTTCGGAAAAATCCAAACGTCACCTGGGTTCTTGCCGAGCGGATTGCCTGACAACTGTCCAATTCTCGGGCCTTTGAAATGCTTCTTGTTTGGATATTTTGAGGGAACCCGAATTGGATCGAGATTAAATGTGTAGTCGTTTGATTTCGTAAACCAAAGAATAGTCTCATGCCGCCCCGAAAGACGCTTCGAACAGTGTAGGCCATGCTCAAAATGCCAGATCATCCGGTTACGCAGATGCAAGCCATGATCTTTAAAAATTCGATACAGAATAATGTCGAGCGGAAATACTTCCCCATCCTGAACGTGATTGCCAACTTGCCAACAGATCGATCCTTGGTCGTGCATAAGTCTGACGCATTCCGAGATCACTTGCGCTTGCGTGCTGATGTAGTTCTCAAGAGAGTCCCTTTTTTCGTACTCCTTGCCAATATTGTAGGGTGGCGAAGTGACGATCAATTTGATTGAGCCGTTTGGCAATCTCCGCATAAAGTCCAGATTATCCTCACAGGCCATCTTAGCTTGTGAATCTGCGCGCAGACGCACCACCCGCTGCTGCATATTCATCGAATCACCCCCACCAAATCTAGTTCTCTATTTGTTCTCACAAATAAGCAACAAATCAAGATATTAAATGAAGATGTCCACAGACATTCAGGCAGGCAAATGCTGCAACTCGAGCACGAAAACCTACCGCTTCTTCCACCCGCCCCGATGCCCTGGCGCGCCGCCGCTCGACCGGGGCGCCGGCCCGAACTCCGGGCCCGACTCGCGCGAGTTGGTCGGCTGGAATATCTTGCTCCCGCCTCCCGATCCCGTTTCTGCTCCCGCTGGCTTGCGCGGGCGCTTGCCTTGCACCGGTTTTACCTCGTGCCAGGTGGCGATGCCCATTTCATCCAAAGAGGGCTTGTGGATGCGGGAGGAGGAGAGGCCAGGACTCGTGGCCTGCCCCTCACCCGGGCCCTCTCCCCGCGAAGAGCGGGAGGGAGAAGCGCCGCGGCCCCCGCGCGCTAGCGCGTTCGGCATCGATTCCGTCATGCTCTTGGGCTGATAGATGCGGCTTTCCGTTCCCGGTCCCATCTCGTCCAGCGTCGGTTTTCGCGCGCGCGAGGTGCCGAACCGGTTGCCGCGCTTGCCTTGCGCGGCCATTTTATCGAGCCGCGCCGGCAGGTTCGCCGCCTCGCCGAACTGCTTTGCGCCGGTATAGGCGCCGCCGCGCGCGGCGACGCCGCGCTGCTTGATGGTCGGATCGTCCACCACCGCGAGCTCGGTGGCGCGCAGCCGCTTGACCTCGTCGCGCAATCGCGCGGCTTCCTCGAAGTTCAGATCCGCGGCGGCCTCGCGCATCCGCGTTTCCAGGTCGGACAATACCGCCTCGAAATTGTGCCCGATGCTGATGACGTCGTCGGCCATGCCGCCGCCGCCGATCTCCACCAGCACGTGGTCGCGCTCATAGACGCTGTTCATGATGTCGTGGATCGAGCGCTTGATGCTCTCCGGCGTGATGTTGTGCGCGGTATTGTATTCGACCTGCTTTTCGCGGCGGCGGTCGGTTTCGGCGATGGCGCGTTCCATCGAGCCGGTGATCTGGTCGGCATAGAGGATCACCCGGCCGTCGACGTTGCGCGCCGCGCGGCCGATGGTCTGGATCAAGCTCGTCTCGCTGCGCAAGAAACCTTCCTTGTCGGCGTCCAGGATCGCGACCAAAGCGCATTCGGGGATGTCGAGGCCCTCGCGCAACAGGTTGATGCCGACCAGCGCGTCGAACGCGCCGAGCCGCAGATCGCGGATGATCTCGATGCGCTCAATGGTGTCGATGTCCGAGTGCATGTAGCGCACGCGGATGCCCTGCTCATGCAGATATTCGGTGAGGTCCTCCGCCATCCGTTTGGTCAATACGGTGACCAGCGAGCGGTAGCCGGCGTTGGCGGTGGCGCGGACCTCGCCGACGAGGTCGTCGACCTGGGTGCGGGCGGGGCGGATATGCACGGGCGGATCGATCAGCCCGGTGGGGCGGATCACCTGCTCGACGAACACGCCGCCGCTCTCGTTGAGCTCCCACGCCGACGGCGTCGCCGACACCGCGACCGATTGCGGGCGCATCATGTCCCATTCCTCGAACCGCAGCGGCCGGTTGTCCATGCAGGACGGCAGCCGGAAGCCGTATTCCGCCAGCGTCGCCTTGCGGCGGAAGTCGCCTTTGAACATGCCGCCGATCTGCGGCACCGTGACGTGGCTCTCGTCGGCGAACACCAGCGCGTTGTCGGGGACGTATTCGAACAGCGTCGGCGGCGGCTCGCCGGGGCGGCGGCCGGTGAGATAGCGCGAATAGTTCTCGATGCCGGCGCAGCTTCCGGTGGCTTCCATCATTTCGAGGTCGAAGGTGGTGCGCTGCTCCAGCCGCTGCGCTTCCAGGAGGCGGCCCTGGTCGTGCAACTGGTCGAGCCGCCATTTCAGCTCGCTCTTGATCGCCTTGATGGCCTGGATCAGCGTCGGCCGTGGCGTCACGTAATGCGAGTTGGCGTAGATCTTGATGAATTCCAGCTCGTCCTGCTTGTGGCCGGTGAGCGGGTCGAACTCCTCGATGGTCTCCACCGTGTCGCCGAACAGGTTGACGCGCCAGGCGCGGTCCTCGTAGTGCGCCGGAAAGATGTCGATGACGTCGCCGCGCACCCGAAAGGTGCCGCGGGCGAAGTCCGCCTGCGTCCGCTTGTACTGCAGCGCCACCAGGTCCGCGATCAGCTGCCGCTGGTCGATGCGCTCGCCCTTCTTCAGCGCAAAGGTCATCGCGGTATAGGTTTCCACCGAGCCGATGCCGTAGATGCAGGACACCGAGGCGACGATGATGACGTCGTCGCGCTCCAACAGCGCCCGTGTCGCGGAATGGCGCATGCGGTCGATCTGCTCGTTGATCGAGGAATCCTTTTCGATGTAGGTGTCGGTGCGGGGGACGTAGGCTTCGGGCTGGTAGTAGTCGTAATAGGAGACAAAATACTCCACCGCATTATCCGGAAAAAAGTTCTTGAACTCGCCGTAGAGCTGCGCCGCCAGCGTCTTGTTCGGCGCCAGAATCAGCGCCGGGCGCTGCGTCGCCTCGATCACCTTGGCCATGGTGTAGGTCTTGCCCGAGCCGGTGACGCCGAGCAGCACCTGGGTGCGGTCGTTGCGCTGGATGCCCTCGACCAGTTCGGCAATGGCGGTGGGCTGGTCGCCCTTCGGCTCATATTCGGATTTGATCTCGAAGCGCACGCCGCCTTCGGATTTCTCCGGGCGCGGCGGGCGATGCGGCGTCCAGATTTTTACCCGTCCGTCCTCGCCCTTGAATTCAGGCCGCCCCTCGCGGATCAGATTCTCCAGCGCATCGGCGGTGGCCTGCACGCCCAGCGCCTCCATCTTGTTGCGCGGCGGCCGCGCCAGCGCCGCGGCGTCTTCCTCCTCGGTGGTGAAGCCGAACTGCTTTGCCAGTTCCGGATCAAGGGTGGGAATTGTCGCCGATGTGCCGTAATTGGCCTGCGGCGCCTCCTCAAAACCTTTTTCAAGACCTTGCCGCGCGCCCGGCGGCTGTGGATTTTGCCGCAGCGGCATCGGATACGGATCGGCGGCTGCGCTTTCCGGAAAACTCTTCGGCGTCGATTTGCGCGCGCGATGGATCGCGGCCTCGCCGCCGGAGCGCCGGTCCTTGGAATTATCCGGCGGCGGCTGCAGCCCGGTTCCGGAGCCGATGCCGGCCTCGCCCTTGGCGATCGCAGGATTGAGCAGGTCCGCCAATGCAGGCCCGATCGGCTGCACCTCGGGTCTCGACGCTTTAGAACTCGGTGCCCTGGATTTCGCGGTTTTGACCGGCTTGCCGGGATTGTCTGGATTGTTCGCCATGGGGCGAATATGGGATGAGTCCGGCGGACATAAAAGGGCAAAAGCCTCGTCAAAACCTGGGGAAACGCACGATGAAGAAGCTTCGCGTCACATTGACGATGTCAGCCGTAGCGGCGGTTCTGGCCCTGACTACCCAGCCGCTTTTCGCCCAATCGAAAGACGCGGAACCCGCGACGCGCGACGCCAACATAGCATTCCTTGCCGACCTGCCGTTCTTTGGTCAAACCGATTTCGACGATGCCCAGCGCGGCTTCATCGCCACGCTGCCGGATGGCGTGATCGCCGGTCCCGGCGGCAGGCCCGCGTTCGACACCAGGCCTTACGCATTCCTGCAGAAAGAACAGGCGCCGGCCACGGTCAATCCGAGTCTGTGGCGGCAGGCGCGGCTCAACGCCATCAACGGCCTGTTCCAGGTTGCCGAGCGGGTCTACCAGGTACGCGGTCTCGACATCGCCAACATGACCATCATCGAAGGCGACTCCGGCCTGATCCTGATCGATCCGCTGCTGTCCAACGAAACCGCGAAGGCGGCGCTCGATCTGTATCTCGCCAACCGCCCGGCAAAGCAGGTCGCCGCGGTGATCTACACCCACAGCCATGCCGATCATTTCGGCGGCGCCAAGGGCGTGATGTCGGCTGAGGATGCCGCATCCGGCCGGGTAAAAGTGATCGCGCCGGACGGGTTCATGGCGCACGCGGTGGCCGAAAACGTCATCGCCGGCAACGCGATGTCGCGCCGCGCGCAGTTCCAGTTCGGCAGCGTGCTGCCGGTCGGCGAGCGCGCGCAGATCGACACCGGGCTCGGCAAGGCGCTGTCCAAAGGCACCATCTCGCTGGTGCCGCCCAACGACGTGATCAAGCAGGCTTACGAGACCCGTACCGTCGACGGCGTCGAGATCGAATTCCACCTGGTGCCGGGCTCCGAGGCGCCGTCCGAAATGCTCATGTATTTTCCGCAGTTCAGGCTCCTGAACATGGCGGAAGACGCCGCCCACACCATGCACAACCTCTACACCATCCGCGGCGCCGAGATTCGCGACGGCCGGCTGTGGTCGCGCTATATCGGCGACGCGATCGAGCGCTATGGCGAGCGCACCGATGCGGTGATCGCGCAGCATCACTGGCCGATCTGGGGCAATCCACGCATCCTCGTGTTCCTGAAACAGCAGCGCGATCTCTACAAGTTCATCCACGACCAGTCGGTGCGGCTGCTCAACCACGGCCTGACGCCGACGGAGATCGCCGAGCAGTTGAAACTGCCGCAAAGCCTCGCCAATGTCTGGGCGTCGCGGGGCTATTACGGCACGCTGAGCCACAACGCCAAGGCGGTGTATCAGTTCTATCTCGGCTGGTACGACGCCAATCCCGCCGACCTCAATCCGCTGCCGCGCGCGGAAATGGCGAAAAAGCAGGTAGACTACATGGGCGGCGCGGAAGCGGTGCTGAAGCGGGCGCGCGACGATTTTGCCGCCGGGCAATATCGCTGGGTCGCCAGCGTGACCAGCCAGTTGGTGTTCGCCGATCCCGCCAACAAGGACGCGCGCAATCTCGGCGCCGACGCGCTGGAACAGCTCGGCTACCAGAGCGAGGCCGCGACTTGGCGCAACGCCTATCTGCTCGGCGCCGCCGAATTGCGGGGCGGCGTGCCGGCGGCGCAGGGCGGGGCCAACGCCGAACTGCTCAAGGGCGTCTCGATCGATCTTGCCTTCGATTTCCTCGGCGTGCGGCTCAACGCCGCCAAAGCCGAGGGCAAGACCATCGTGATCAACTGGACCTTTACCGACCTCAACCAGACCTATGTGATGAACCTGGAGAATTCCGCGCTGACGCACCGCGCCGGTCCGCTCTCCGACCATGCCGATGCCGGCGTGAAAATCACCCGCGCCGCGCTCGACGCCATCACGCTGAAGCAGCGCAGCTTCCTCGGCAGCATCGTCACCGGCGACGTCTCGATCTCCGGCAATCCGCTGAAACTGCGCGAGCTGTTCGGAATGCTCGACGACTTTTCGCCGGGGTTCGAGGTGGTGGAGCCGAAAAAGGCGCTAGTGGAGTGATGGCGTTTCTCCGGACGCAGCGCAGCGCTCTTCGCGGCGTGGTGCGCTGCAGAGCCGGGTCGCGACCGCCGGTGCTTGCTACGGTCCGGGCTCTGCGCGGCGGCATGATCGGCAATGCTTCGCATCGCCTTGGAATGCCGCACCGCGTCGGGGATACACGGCACGCGTCATGGCCGGGCTTGACCCTGCCGGATTCACACATCTCGTCATACGCGGGCTTGACCCTCGTATGACGAGGGCGGAGAATCGTCTTCCTGTAAACCGCCTTGAGGGACCCCATTGCCCGCCGACATCAACCCGCTTGCCGGCACGATCGCCGCGCCTTCCATGCTGGCGAATGTGCCGCGGCTGGTGACGGCGTATTTCGCAGGCAAACCCGATCCGTCGGTGCCGTCGCAGCGGGTTGCGTTCGGCACCTCGGGGCATCGCGGCTCTGCGTTCGGCAATGCCTTCAACGAGGCGCATATTCTCAGCATCAGCCAGGCGTTGTGCGATCACCGCGCGCGCAGCGGTATCAGCGGTCCGTTGTTTATCGGTATCGACACCCACGCGCTGGCCGAGCCGGCGCTGGCCAGCGCGCTCGAAGTATTCGCCGCCAATGGCGTCGATGTCATGATCGACGCGCAGGACGGCTACACGCCGACGCCGGTGATCTCGCATGCGATCCTCACTTATAACAAAGGCCGCGACAGCGGCCTTGCCGATGGCGTGGTGATCACGCCGTCGCACAATCCGCCCGAAGACGGCGGCTTCAAGTACAATCCGCCCAATGGCGGTCCGGCGGATACCGACGTCACGTCCGGTATTGAGCGCGCCGCCAACGCTTTTCTGGAGCACGATCTCCAGGGCGTGAAGCGCATCCCCTATGACCGCGCGCGCAAATCGCCGTGCGTGCGCCGTTTCGACTACATCAGCCCTTATGTCGCCGGCCTCGCCGATGTCGTCGACATGGATGCGATCCGCTCCTCCGGCGTCCGGATCGGCATCGATCCGCTGGGCGGCGCCGGCGTGCATTACTGGCAGCCGATCGTCGAGCGCTACGGCCTTGCGGCCACCATCGTCAGCGCTGAGGTCGATCCGACCTTCCGCTTCATGACCCTCGACTGGGACGGAAAAATCCGGATGGACTGCTCCTCGCCTTACGCGATGGCGCGGCTGATCGGGATGCGCGAGCACTTCGACGTGGCCTTTGCCAACGACACCGACGCCGACCGCCACGGCATCGTGACGCGCTCGAACGGCCTGATGAACCCCAACCATTTTCTCGCCGCCTCCATTGCCTATCTGTTCGCGCATCGTCCGCAATGGGGCGGCAATGCCGCGATCGGCAAGACCGTCGTCTCCAGCGCGATCATCGACCGCGTCGCCGGAAAACTCGGCCGCACGCTGGTCGAAACCCCGGTGGGTTTCAAATGGTTCGTCGATGGCCTGAGCGGCGGGTCGTTCGGCTTCGCCGGCGAGGAAAGCGCCGGGGCCTCGTTCCTGCGCCGCGACGGATCGGTGTGGACCACCGACAAGGACGGCCTCATTCTGGGATTATTGGCCGCCGAGATCACCGCCCGGACCGGGCGCGATCCCAGCCAGTCCTTCGACGATCTCACGCGCGAATTCGGCGTGCCGTTCTATGAGCGGATCGACGCGCCGGCGACGCCGGCGCAGAAGAACCTGCTGAAGGCGCTGTCGGCGGAGAAACTCGGCATCAAGGAACTGGCGGGCGAACCGGTTCGCGCTGCGGTGACCCATGCGCCGGGCAATGGCCAGCCGTTCGGCGGCATCAAGGTTTCTACCGACGACGGCTGGTTCGCCGCGCGGCCCTCGGGCACCGAGGACGTCTACAAGATCTATGCAGAGAGTTTTCGCAGCGAGGCGCATCTGCGGCAGATACAGGGCGAGGCGCAGGACGCCATCGCGCGGGCATTCGGCGGTTAGTGCGTCCTTGCCGGGTCACCCCTTATTGGATGCCCGTATCTCATCGTCACGCCGGGCGTGACCCGGCAATCCACCCTGTTCGAAAGAATCTTCTGAAGAATGATGGAAGGCGCGGGTTCCGGGACACGGAGATGTGAGGCCGCGGCATTGACACGATGACGCGAAGTAGCGACATTCATGCATCCGCATCCACTTTGCACATGCGCCCCAGTTCACAGCCAGGAAACGCGCCATGATCGACCTTCACTACTGGACCACGCCGAACGGGCACAAGATCACGATGTTTCTCGAGGAAGCGGGGCTTCCGTACAAGATCTTCCCGGTCAACATCGGCAAGGGCGACCAGTTCAAGCCGGAATTTCTCGCGATCGCGCCGAACAACCGCATTCCTGCGATGGTCGATCATGAGCCGAACGGCGGGGCCAAGCCGATCTCGATTTTCGAGTCCGGCGCAATGCTGCTGTATCTCGCCGAGAAGACCGGCAAATTCCTCCCCGTCGATCTTCATGGCCGCTACGACGCGATTCAATGGGTGTTCTGGCAGATGGGCGGCCTCGGTCCGATGGCCGGACAGAACCATCATTTCCGCAATTACGCGCAGGAAAAAATCAAATACGCCATCGACCGCTACGTCAACGAAACCAACCGGCTCTACGGCGTGCTCAACAAGCGTCTCAAGGACCGCGAATTCATCGCCGGCGATTACTCGATCGCGGACATGGCGAGCTATCCCTGGATCGTGCCTTACAAGAACCAGGAGCAGGACATCAACGATTTCCCGAACCTGAAGCGCTGGCTGGAAACCATCGCGGCGCGCCCCGCCACGGTGCGGGCCTACGCCAAAGCGAAAGAGGTCAATCCGAATTTCGGCCAGCCCTCGATCCGCACCGACGAAGAGCGCAAGCTGCTGTTCGGGCAGACCGCGGCGGTGGTGAAGTAATGCAATGTGTCATACGCGGGCTTGACCCGCCCGCGGGCCCGAAGCCGCTTCGGCGAGGCAAAGGATGCACCCATCTCCGCCGTCATGGCCGGGCTTGTCCCTGCTGGATTCACACATCTCGTCATACGCGGGTCAAGCCCGGCCATCCACGTCTGTGCTCCACATCGGAAGAAAGACGTGGATGCCCGGCACAAGGCCGGGCATGACGGCGTGTTGCCGTCGTAGCGCTGCGCAGCGCCGCATCGCGCCCGAACGCCGGAGGTCGTCATTGCCGGGCTTGACCCACGGCTGTCCGGTTCATTGAAAGTATAATCCAAGTTTCAGCTGATTTGGATT
>NZ_CAXUNQ010000072.1:0-18745 GCF_964252615.1 uncultured Bradyrhizobium sp. | reverse complement strand
GTAGATATCGGTGGTCGCGGCCGGCAATTCCTCGTGCGTGCGCAACGCCGCCTGCAGGCCGGAAGCGGCGATGATGCGGGCGACGGCTTCGCCGCGGCTGGGATGGCGCGGCACGATCACGGTCAGCAATCCCGGAAAATGCCCTGCGAGTTCGCGGTGCGCTTCGAGCAGGATTTCCTCTTCGCCGGAATGGGTCGATGCCGCCACGATCACTTGGCGGCCGCGCATCGCCGCCCTCAGCCGCTCCAGCCTGGCATTGTCGGCGGGCGGCGCCGGCACGTCGAGCTTCAGGTTGCCGGTAGTGACGACATTGCGGCTTCCAAGGCAGGTGAAACGCTCGGCATCGATCTGTGACTGCGCGAGGCAGACTTCAAACCGCCCCAGCAGCGCCTCGATGGTTCCGGCAAACCGCCGCCAGCGCGGAAACGAGCGATGCGACATCCGGCCGTTGATCAACACCATCGGCAAGCGGCGCGCCGCGCCCTCCAGGATAATATTGGGCCACAGATCGGACTCGATGAACAGTCCGAGCGACGGCTGCCAGTGATCGAGAAAGCGCGCGACATAACGCGGCGAGTCATACGGTACGTATTGATGAATGACATCGGGCGGAAATCGCTTGGCGACAACCGCCGCCGAGGTCACGGTTCCCGATGTCAGCAGGATGCGTAGCTTCAGCCCGCGCAGCGTCTCGATCAGGCTGGCTGCGGCCAGCACCTCGCCGACGCTGGCACCATGAATCCACACCAGCGGACCGTGCGGCCGGACATCCGCGGTCATACCGCGGCGCTCGTCGATGCGCGCGGGATCTTCCTTGCCCTGTTTGAGCCGCCGCTTGAACAGGGCGGACGTCAACGGCACCGCCGCGGCCGACAGGCTACGGTACGCGCGCAGCGTCATCGGCAGCGAACCGGTCATCAGGCCGCCTCCGGACGACCGACCTTCGCATAGGCGCGGCGGGTCGATTCGTTCAAGTATTCCTCCAGTTGCAGGCGCAGCTTTTCCATGGTTTCGGCATCGGCATCGGGAGGCACGACGATCGCGTCGATGCCCACCACTGCACCGCGCCCAAACGGCAAATTGATGGTGGTGCGGTCCCAATTTTTCAGCCGGATAAAGCGGCTGGTGACCATCGCGAATGGCAGGATCGGCCGGCCGGATTCGCGCGCCAACATGATGATGCCGAGGCCCGCGACGCGCGAGCGCTTAGGCACGTCGGCGGTCAGCGCCATGTTGTAACCCTCCTCCAGCGAACGCACCATTTCCTTGAACGCACCGACGCCCCCCTTGCGATTGAAGGCCGATCCGTGATCGCCGGAACCGCGTACGGTTTCGACGCCGAGGCGTTCGGCGACAATCGCATTGAACTCGCCATCGCGATGCCGCGAAACCAGCACCTTGGCGCGGTGGTCATCCTTTGTCTTGATGAAGGAAGTCAGGAAATGCTGGCCGTGCCAGAATGCAAATATCAGCGGTTGATGCGGCTCAGCCCGTTCATAGACATCCGCGGGCTCGAAGCTGAACGTATTGGTGCGCCAGACCAGCCGCAGATATTTCGCGACGAGGGAACCGACGGCCTGCTGAAACCAGCGGGCACGCAATAGACTGCGAAGCAATTTCTTCAACGGGCGGGCTTCGCGTCTTGGCCTGGATCCAGCAGCCGGTGCAGATGCACGACGAAGTAGCGCATGTGGGCGTTGTCCACGGTCTGCTGCGCCTTCGCCTTCCACGCCGCATAAGCGGTCGCGTAATTTGGAAAAACGCCGACGATTTCCACCTGATCGAGATCCTTGAAGGTCGTGTGTTCGAGATCGGTCAGTTCGCCGCCGATCACAAGATGAAGCAGTTGCTGCGGGGCGCCGTCTGGCATGACTCTCTTTTCCTATCGCGGTTCCTCAGTGTCCCGGCAGATTTTAGACGGTGGTTGAAGGCGCTCATGACACCGGGCGATTGCGGAAATGTTCGACGATCCGCGTATGACGATCGCGCCCCGCTGCCACCAGCACCCCGTGCGTCACTTCCGGGCGATTGTACGATATCGCGTCCCCCGAGAGCGCCGTCATGTTACCATCGGCTTCGTGCACGATCAAATCGGCCGCGGCGAGGTCCCAGTCCCGGCTCTGGCCGCCTGCAAAAGCAGCATCGAGCCGGCCATCGGCGATCCGGCACAGCCGCAGCGCCAGCGAGCCGATTCGGGGATGCAGAACAATATCATCGGCGGTCTTTCTGAGCCGTTCGACCAGCGGCTTCGGGCCCGCGATGCGCGAAAAGTCCAGTTCGGTGCCTGGCGTGGCATGCAGGGGCATCCCGTTGCACGACGCACCCCGGTGGCGTGCGGCGAAGAAAAATTCATCCGTCGCCGGCGCAAACACCGCGGCCAGCAATGGCGATGCGTCTCCGACCAATGCCACGCTGACGCACCAGTCTTCGCGGCCGGCGAGATAACCGCGGGTGCCGTCGATCGGATCGACGATCCAGGTCAACCGCTTGCCAAGCCGCGCGGGATCGTCGGCGCTTTCTTCCGACAGCCAGCCATAATCCGGCGTGGCGGAGCGCAGCCGGCTCTCAAGCAGGTCATTGACCGCGATGTCTGCTTCAGAAACCGGCGACGACGCGCCCTTGGTCCAGTTCCTCAACTCGGTCCGGAACAGCGACAGCGCCAGTGCGCCGGCTTCCCGCACGGCGTCGGCAAGCAACGCGGCGTCACGCGCCGGAATTTCCGCACGCGCGGGGATCGCAACGCCGGTCGCATCGATACTAGCGTCCGCCAACCGTCAGCCCTTCAATGCGCAGCGTCGGGGCATTGACGCCGTAACGGAATTCCAGGTCGCTCGCCGGCGTCAGCGACTTGAACATCTCGATCAGATGCCCCGCAATGGTCACTTCGCTGACCGCGTACGTGATCTCGCCGTTCTCGATCCAGAATCCGGAGGCGCCGCGGCTGTAGTCGCCGGTGACGCCGTTGACGCCGGAGCCGATCAGGTCGGTGACGTAAAAACCCTGCTTGATATCGGAGATCAATTCGGCCGGGCTTGGCTGGCCGGCCTCCAGGTGAAGATTATACGATCCGGGCGAGGGCGACGACGACACGCCGCGATGGGCATGGCCCGTGGTGACCAGCCCGAGTTCGCGCGCGGTCGCCGAATCCAAGAGCCATGAGGTCAGCACGCCCTCGTCGATGACCGCAAGCTTCCTGACCGCGACGCCCTCGGCGTCGAACGGCTGCGACCGCAAGCCGCGAATCCGCAAGGGATCGTCGATGATCCGGATGTTCTGGTTGAACAGTTGCTGGCCGAGACGGTCTTTCAGGAAGCTGGTCTTGCGCGCGATCGACGCGCCGTTCACGGCGCCTATCACATGGCCGACCAGCGAGTTCGACACGCGCGGGTCGTACACCACCGGCACCTTGCAGGTTTCGACCTTGCGCGGACCAAAGCGAGCCACGGCGCGCTCGCCGGCCTTGCGGCCGACGCTTGCAGGCGATGCAAGATCGGACGCGTGCTGCGCCGACGTATAATCGTAATCGCGCTCCATGCCGGTACCGTCGCCGACAATGGCGGTCATCGAGATGCCATGGCTCGAACGCAGGTAGGATCCATGGAAACCGGTTGAGGTGACCAGCACCATGCCGCCGATGCCGGCCGATGCCGAGGCGCCGCCGGATTTGGTCACGCCCTTGACGGCAAGGCCGGCGGCTTCGGCTTCGGACGCGCGGCGTTCAAGCTCGGCGACCGAGGGGGTGACGGGATCGAGCATATCGAGATCGGGGAACTCATGCGCCAGCAATAACGGATCGGCGAGGCCGACATACCGATCATCGGGCGCGACGCGCGCCATCGCCACTGCGCGTTCGGCAAGCATGCCGACGCCATCCGCGCTGATATCGTTGGTCGAAACCACCGCCTGGCGGCGGCCGACCAACACGCGCAGGCCGACATCGTCGCCTTCCGAACGTTCGGATTCCTCGACGCGTCCGTCGCGAACCTCGACGCCTTGCGATACGCCGCGGACCGCGACTGCATCGGCCGCGTCCGCGCCGGCGCGCCTGGCAGCTTCCACCAGGCGCTGCGCCAGCGTCGAGAGTGCGGATTGGTCGAGCAGGTCGGAACGAGCGGATTTGGACGAAAGCCTAGAGGCGGTTGATGGTGAAGACATCACGAACAAATTCCCAACAGTTAAGGACGTCTTGAGCCGGAGCGGACTCATGAGATGTGCTTGATTCACGCGGACTTCAAGCATTTTCGTGGCTTGCGGGCGAAAGAATGTCGATAACCGCGAAACCACTCGTCAATCATGTAAGCCAAGGTCTCGTCAATCATGACGGCGGATGCAAGGCCGCCTACCTTCGATTAACCAGCCTTTTTAAGGCAAACCGGACGCGGCTCGGCTAAGGTCTCACGTATCGACCGGGAACATAATCCCGGCGGGGAGAACCAAGCCGTGAGGCGTCAAACAGCAACAAGCGGGATCAATCCCGCCGGGTCGAGCCGCGCATTGCGGCTCGACCCTCTCTCACTGCCGGTCAGTTTCGCCGCGCACGATATCCGTGCCGACGGCGGCGTGCGGCAGATCGAGCTTCACCGCGAACGCGTCATCCTGCGCCGTGCCGTATGCGGCATGCGGATGGCAATCAACGTCCGCGTCAGCGATTTTCTCGGCGTGGCGATGCGCGAGGACAGTGCCGGACAGACGCTCGTGCTGGTGCACCGCGATCCTTCGCTGTCGATCCCGTTGTGCGTAAGCGCCGAGCGCGAGGAGATCGCTTCCGCGTGGCCGATGTGGAGCGACATTTTCTCGCTGCCGCAGTTGCAGGATGCGTCGCGCGAGCCCGCGCCGCGCCGCCGGCGCCGCAATGCGATCCGGGCGCGGCGCCCGAAATTTCTGGTGCGGCGGCGAACAGGCAGTCTGCTCAACGCGCCCGGTGTGCATCAGGGGGAGCGCGAGATTATCGCGCGGGATTGAGATCGGCGTGCGCGCTCCTGGCTTCGCCGCCTTTTCGAAAGAGTCGTTGATGATGGATACGCGGGTCAAACCCGCGTATGACACGGAGCGTGTTGCAACATCGTTCAAAAATTCTGATTGGCAGCTTCAAACAGCCAGGCCTCTCCATTCTCCCGGCGCGATGCGTTCGAGGATGTCAATCCCTCGCGAACCGCGCGAGGGATTGAGCGGAAGGTGCCAGGGCGTATACCGGCGTGCTTGTTGCTACGCCCCCAGATACGCGCCGCCGTTCACATGGATCGCTTGCCCCGTGACGTAACGCGCTCCCGGGCCGCACAGGAATCGCACGCTCGTCGCGACATCTTCCGGCCTGCCCCGCGCGCCGGTGACGGTGCCATGGGTCAGGTGATGCGCAGGTTCGGGCCGGTCCTTTGGACGCGGCGTGCCGATCAGTCCCGGCACCACGCAATTCACGGTGATGGCATCGTCGGCCAAATCGTGCGCAAGCGCGCGGGTCAACCCGATCAGCCCGGCTTTCGCCGTCACCACATGGGCACGATTCTTCGCTCCCGTGTGCGCGCTCAATCCGCCGATATTGACCACGGTGCCGGTGCCGCTTTGTTTCAACGCCGCCAGGCACGCCTTGACGCAATAAAACGCGCCATCGAGCGTGACATCCATGATCTCGCGCCATTCGGGGTGGCTCATCTCGGCGAACGGCTTTTCCCGCCGTAGCGCCGCGTTGTTGATCAGGATGTCGATGCCGCCGAAACGCTTTACCGCCGCGGATGCCATGGCCTGCACCGCAGCGGCATCGGCGACATCGCCGATATGCACCAGCGCCTCGCCGCCCAAGGCTTCTATTTCATGCGCGACCGCCTCCGCCTCGGTCCGATTGTTGCGCGCGTTCACCACAATGGACGCACCGCCCTCCGCCAGCGCCAGCGCGATCGCGCGGCCGATATTGCGCCCCGCGCCGGTAATGATCGCGACCTTGCCGTTGAGTTCCTTGTCGGCCACTCCCACCTCTCCTCGTCATCCCGGCTTCATGCCGAGCATCCACGTCTTCCTTGCGGCGTTCAAGATGTGGGTGGCCACGACCCGACCGGATTCACACATCTCGTCATACGCGCGCTTGACCGGTGTATCCATCCATCTTCGTAACAGTCTTTGCGAAGGGGATGGATTGCGGGTCAAGCCCGGCAATGACGGCAGCTAGTTTCGCAACGGGCTCAGGTCGAACATCCCCTCATACAACCCCGCCATCAACTTCAGTGCGGCGTCGCTTTGGGCCTTGTCCCAGCCGCCGTGCTGCGCATTGAGCGTGAACTTCTCCGTCACGTCCTGCCGCGTCAACGGCTCCTGCGCGCCGCCGCGCAGATAAGGCTGCCGCTCCTCGATCACGCTGCCATCGCTCATGGCGGCGCGGATATGGCCGGTGTAATTGTTCGGGTAGGGGTTTTGCGGATCGATGATGAATTTCACTTTTGCCGCCAATGCGAGCACCTGCGGATCGCTGATCGCCGTTTCCGTGAACGCGCCGAGCCCGACCCCGCCATGCACGAAGCCTGCCGCCAGCAGATATGGCACCGCGAATTTGGCGGCATAGCCGTTGCGCGGCCGCTGCTTGTCGAAGAGCGGCTCCCACAGCCGGTGCACCGTGCCCTCGGCCACCTCGCACACGATTTCCGCGATATCGCCGGCCGCAACACCGCGGGCGGCCAGGCGCCGCGCGCAATCGATATAAGGCTGCGCCATGGTCCCGCACGGATAGGGCTTGAACGCCAGCGTGTCGATCACCCAGCGCGCACTGAAATCGCCGGTCAGCGCGCCGTAATCGCCCTTGCTGGTATGCGCAAAGCCGTTGAACAGCCCGTGGACGCCCTCAAACACCGTGCGCGGCCCGACGAAGCCCTGTTGCGCCAGGAGCGCTGCGCGGATGCCGGATTGCGCAGCCCACCCCGCGTGCAGCCGCTTGGTCCAGGCGCCTTCGGCAAGATATTCGATGATGCCGCCCGCCATGCTGCCGGCGATGCCGAGCGCATCGACGATCTGTTTTTCGTTGAGGCCGAGCGCCGCGCCGACGCCGGCCGCAGCCCCCATCGCACCGAATACTGCGGTGGGATGAAAACCGGACTTGTGCACGGCCTTCGGCACCACCAGGCTCAGCCGGCACAGCACCTCGCAGCCGACGGCGATTCCGATCAGCGCCATGCGGCCGTCCGGATTGTGCCGCTCGCATGCGGCCAATACCGCGGGCACGATAACGGCGCCGGCATGGACGGGACCGCCTTCAAACGTGTCGTCGAAGTCTTCGCCGTGCGCCGCGGTGCCGTTGACGAACGCAGCACCCGAGGCGGTCAGCGTGCGGGTGTGGCCGATCGCCGTGCACGGGCCGTCTTCGTCCCAGCCGCCAATTGCGCTGGCGATGTAGTCCTCGTTGCGTGCGGTCACGCACAGCCCGACCACGTCGATCAGCAGATCCTCGCATTTGCGCGCGGTCGGCGCCGGCAGGCCACCGGGTTTTATCGCAGCGATCTTGCCGGCAAGCGTTTCGGCGACGGAAATCTGGGGCAATCCTGACGTCATGACGGCTCGATATGGACGGATCAGATACGGAAGATCTTGGTATAGCGCGCCTTGATCGCGTCGCTCTCTTTTTCTACCGCCGCGGCGTCGTCCTTCATGGTCTTGATGTCCTTCAAGGGCTTGCGCCCGGTCTTCTCCCGGGTCTGGGGGTGCGCCGAGCGCAGGCCGCCGACGTCGATGATGAGCTGCTGGGCGTCCCGGCTGAAGCAGAACGACTGGAACAGTTTCGCGGCGTTCGGATTGGGCGAATTCTTGAAGATGCCGTTCGGTCCGATGATCAGCGGCGATCCCTCCGTCGCATAAACCGGCTCGACCGGACGGCCCGATTCCTTCATTTGGAAAATATTGTACTCGTTACCATCGGCCATCACCGCCCGTTCACCGATTTCGAGTTTTTTCGGCGGGTCGGCCGAGGACTGCACCTGCATGATGTTCTGTTTGGCGAGCTGCTCGAACCAGCTCCAGCCGAGGTCGCGCTGCATCTGATAGGTCGCGGTCATGATGGTGCCGCTGTAGCCTGGATGCGCCTTGACGATTTTGCCCTTCCATTTGGGATCGAGCAGATCGGCAAAGCTTTTCGGCGCCTCATCCGGTTTCACCATGCTGGTATTGTAGGCGATGATGCTGAGCCAGATACGCCAGCTGGCAAACTGGCCGTCGATATCCCGGTGCTCCGGGGAATAGAATTTTCCGACATCTTCCGGCACATACGGCGCCAGGATACCGTCGCGTTTCCATAGAATAAAATGCGCGGCGTCGGATGAATTCACCACGTCGACAGCACGGATGTTGCTCGTATATTCCTGGCCGATGCGCTGGAACACACGCTCGGCCCCGGTGCGCTCGACCCTCACCGTTATGCCCGGATATTTCGCCTCGAACGCCTTCGCCAGCTTTTCCGCAACCGGCAGGTCGGTCGAGGTGTAATAGATGACCTGGCCTTCCTTCTTCGCAGCGTCGATCAGCGCCGGTGTTACCGGCTCCGCTGCGGGGGCTGCGGCAACGACGCGGGTCGAGAACGCAGCACCCGCCAGCAACGCGCCGGTACCGGCGAGGACCTTGCGGCGGGATAATTCTGAATTTTTCATCGGCGCGCCCCTCGCTTCGCATTTCATGATGACCGTGGCCCGGACGCGGCACGCAGACGTTCTACCCTGTCGCGCGAGATATCGCATCGGACAACAGCCCGGCGAACAGCAGCAGCCCCGCATTTCGGTTGGACTTGAAAAGTCGCAGGCACAGCCTGGGATCGCCGATCTCGAGCCGTTCGATCTGCGAGACCAGATGCACGGCAAACGCTGCAAGTCCAATCCACGCCATCCAGCCCGCGCCGGCCAGCGCCAGCGCTACGCCGATCAGCGCCGCCGCCAGGACGTAGAACACCATCAATGCCGGGCGCGTACGCGCGCCGAACAACAGCGCGGTCGATTTGACGCCGATCAGCGCGTCATCCTCGGCGTCCTGGTGGGCATAGATAGTGTCGTAGCCGATCACCCACGCGATCGAGCCGGCGTACAGAACAAGCGCCGTGGCGTCGATCCGGCCGAACATCACGGCGAATCCCATCAGCGCGCCCCATGAGAACGCGAGGCCAAGGACGATCTGCGGCCAGTAGGTGATCCGCTTCATGAAAGGATACGCCGCGACGATGACCAGCGAGGCGATTCCGCAGCCCACCGCAAAGCGATTGAACTGCAGCAGCACCATTAGTCCCAGCAGCGCCTGCAGGATCAGAAAGGCGGCAGCCTGCGGCACGCTGACCTGCCCGGCCGGAATCGGCCGCGACCGCGTCCGCTCCACTTGCGCGTCCAGATCGCGGTCGGTGATGTCATTCCAGGTGCAGCCGGCCCCGCGCATGGCGAAGGCGCCGATAAAGAACAGCGCGAGGATGGCGGGCAGCCGGCTGACGTCGTGGGCCACACCGGCGGCGAGCGCTGCGGACCACCAGCACGGCACCAGCAGCAGCCACGATCCGATCGGGCGGTCGAGACGGGAGAGCCTTAAATAAGGCCGCGACCACAGCGGTGCGCGGGTATCGACCCAATTGCCGGTCGCATCGGAGACGCCCGCCACGGCACCGCTCATCTGGCGTCGGTCATCGCGCGAGCACGTTGCCGTTCAAGGTGTCGAATGTGCTGCCGCCCTTCTTGGTGGCCGAAGCCTCCGGCAGCGCAGCCGACGAGCCCAGCACTTCACTTAAGGAAGGACCGGCCGGTCCGCGCTGCTGCGCCTGCGCCATGGCGCAGACTTTGGTCAGCATTTGCTCGGTGCCGCTGTGGCCCTTCTTGAGCTGTTCGGAAATTGCCGGCGGAATCCCGCATTTTGCGGAATTGAGCTGGACATATTTGATCATCTTGGTTTCGGCCTGCGCATAATCCTTGATCAGCTTGCAGGCTTCGTCGGGTTGCGCATGCCGGTCGCTGGCGGCCTTGATTAGCTTGCCGCGCTTTTCGGCATCTTCGCGCAGCGGCACAAATCCCTTCATGCAGGACTCATCCGGGGCCGCCGCCTGCGGCCGCGGCCCCATCGGCGCGACCCCCGGGCCGGTAATTGGCGCTGCGCCGTTCGACGGAAACGCGCTCGACTGCCCGAACGAGGCGGTGGGAGCGGCGCCGTTCACCGGCGGGAATGGCGAAGCACTGGCCGGCGCGGCTTGGCCCGGCAGCGGCGCCGGGAACGCCCCCTGGGCATTAGCCTCGGCGGTCACGGCGGTGAGGGCGGCTACGGTCAATGGCACGATCAAACGGCGGATGATCAAAGGTGTTGCTCCGGCAAGGTCCAATGGTCCCCTCTTCAGGAAAACCTTCTGCAAAGAAGGCGGTTTCCCGATTCAGGCCATTTTAGGATTGCTGCTGCCCCTTAACAACCCGTTGAATTAGGCAACAGCGCGGCGCGTGGCCGCGCCGCGCCGATATAATTACGTGAATTCGCACGCGCCTAGGCTATCCCTTAGGCTGAAAGACCGCGAATGAGACCATGACCATGCCTGTTGCCGATTTCCGCAGTCCCCGATTGTTCGTCGATGCCGACCTTGCAGCCGGCGCCAGCCTCCCGCTAGACCGCAATCAGAGCAATTATCTCGGCAACGTGCTGCGGATCTCGACCGGAGGAACGATCCTGGTGTTCAACGGACGCGATGGTGAGTGGCAGGCCGTCATCTCCGGCCGCAAGCGGCCCGACCGCCTGGACGTCGTCGCCCACATCCGGTCGCAGGACCGCCTGCCCGACCTGCATTACGTCTTTGCGCCGCTGAAGCATGCCCGGCTCGACTACATGGTGCAAAAAGCGGTCGAAATGGGCGCCTCAAGCCTGCAACCGGTCCTGACCCGGTTTACCCAGGTGACGCGGGTCAACGGCGAGCGGATGCGCGCCAATGCCGTCGAGGCGGCTGAGCAGTGCGGTATCCTCAGCATTGCCGACGTGGCGGAACCGGCGCCGCTCGAGCGCTGGCTCACTGGGCGGCCGGCCCGGCGCCTGCTGATCTTCTGCGACGAGGCCGCCGATACCGCAGACCCGGTGGTGGCGTTGCAAGCCGGGGCCGCAACATTGGACGGGATCGATGTCGTGGTCGGCCCTGAAGGCGGTTTTGCGGAAGACGAGCGGAATCTGCTGCTGCGGCAGTCGCGGACGTTACGGCTTTCGCTCGGCCCCCGGATCCTGCGCGCCGACACGGCCGCCGTCGCAGCGCTGGCCCTGGTGCAGGCCGTTTTGGGCGACTGGACCGCGGCCGGCCGGCGCGACTAAACTGCCAGCCATTAAGCCCTTTGACCGATCATGGTCGAAACCGGCCGCCGGCCATGCTAAGGGCTCGCCCAATCCGGTTCGAACGCCGGATGCGAGTTTTCCGAGACCGTGAGATGATTGAAACCGCCGCCCCACGCGCGACCGGATCCGCCGCATGGGCGGAGGCGCTGCTGCTGTCTTTCAGCGAAGCCGGGTACGTCCGGGCCGAGCCGGCGATCCTGCAGCCGGCCGAGCCGTTTCTCGACCTCTCCGGGGAAGACATCCGCAAAAGCCTGTATCTGACCACTGATGCCAGCGGCGAAGAATTGTGCCTGCGGCCGGATCTCACCATCCCGGTGGCGCGGGACTACCTCGCCTCCGGCCGCGCCGGACAGGCGGCGGGATTCTGTTATCTCGGACCGGTGTTCCGCTATCGCGGTGGTGCGCCGAGCGAATTCCTGCAGGCCGGCATCGAATCGTTCGGGCGGCAGGATCGCGCCGCCGCGGACGCCGAGATGCTCGCGCTGGGCCTCGAGGCAACGGCGGCATTCGAATTGTCGGATGTGGAAATCCGCACCGGCGACGTCGCATTGTTCAACGCGCTGCTCGACGCCCTCGACCTGTTTCCGGTGTGGAGGCGCCGGCTGATCAAGGATTTCAACCGCAAGATCAGTCTGGAGCAGGATATCGAGCATCTCACGGTTGCGACCGGTTCGGCACACAACGAGTACCAGGGCGTTCTTGCGGCACTTGCCGGTTCGGACCGCAAAGCCGCCCTGGCGCTTGTGACCGACCTGATGTCGATTGCAGGCGCGACCAATGTCGGCGGCCGCTCGGTTTCGGAAATCGCCGACCGGTTTCTCGAGCAATCGACCCTCAAAGGCGGCGGACTGCCGCGGGAAAAACGCGAATCGATCAAGCGGTTCCTCGCCATATCCGGCGATCCGGATGACGCGCTGGCGCAGCTTCGCACCTTGGCCGCCGATGCCAGGCTCGACATATCAGCCGCGATCGATCAGTTCGAAAGCCGCATCGGCTTCATGGCTGCGCGCGGCATCGACACCGCAAAAACCCGGTTCTCCACCTCGTTCGGCCGCGGTCTCGACTATTACACCGGCTTCGAATTCGAACTGCACGACAAAGGCAACGGCGTCGAACCTTTGGTGGCGGGGGGACGTTACGACGGATTGATGACCCAGCTTGGCTCGATTGCGCCGATCCCTGCGGTGGGATTCTCGGTCTGGATCGAGACGTTGACGCGGGTCGGCCGCAAGCCTGGGCGCCCAAGCGGGAGCGCGCCATGACCGCGCCCTTCGTCCTCGCCGTCCCATCGAAAGGGCGCCTGCAGGAAAACGCCGAAGCGTTTTTTACGCGCGCCGGACTTTCGCTGGCAAAGCCGCGCGGCGCCCGCGACTATCGCGGCACCATCTCAGGACTCGATAATGTCGAGATCGCCTATCTGTCGGCGAGCGAAATCGCCTCACAGCTCGCGCGCGGCGCAATTCATCTCGGCGTTACCGGCGAGGATCTGGTGCGCGAAAGCATCGCGGACGCCGACAAGCGCGTTTCGCTGATCGAGGCGCTCGGTTTCGGCACCGCCAACGTGGTCGTCGCCGTGCCGCAGGCCTGGATCGACGTCCGCACCATGGCCGATCTCGACGATGTGAGCACCGGATTCCGCGCCCAGCATAACCGGCGCATGCGCGTCGCAACCAAATACATCAATCTTACGCGCGGCTTCTTTGCCCGGCACGGCGTCGTGGATTACCGCATCGTCGAAAGCGCCGGCGCTACCGAAGGCGCTCCGGCGGTGGGCACCGCCGAGATGATTGTCGACATCACCACGACGGGGGCGACGCTCGCAGCCAATGGCCTCAAGGTGCTCGACGACGGCGTGATCCTGCGCAGCCAGGCCAATCTGGTGGCCTCGCGCGACGCCGACTGGTCCACGGAGGCACGCGAAACCGCCCGTATCATTCTCGATCATATCGCCGCCCGCGCCCGCGCCAGCAAATACCGCGAAGTGCGTACCCGCTTTGCCGGTTGCGATGCGGCGCTTCTGGCCGAGGCGCATAACCGGTTCGGCGTGGTTTCGCCGTTCGGCGGGCCGACATCGTCCGGAATGGTCACGTTGCACTGCCCGCCGGCACAGCTCTATGCGCTCGGCAGTTTTCTGCGCGACCACGGCGCGGACACGGTATCGGTGGCATCGCTGGATTACGTGCTCGACCGCGACAATCCGCTGTTTGCCAGGCTGGAGAGCTTCCTGCGGCGGTAACGCGGCTGGATTCCGTTCATCGTGGCGACAGCATCCGCCAGTTACCATATGCTGGTCCCGTCGGACACCGTATGCCGTTTATGGACCTTTGGAACTGATCGATGACGCTGGCAACTGACGTATCGCGCCTTTCTGGCAACGCGGCCACGGCGGCTGCGCGGGGATTGTCGATCGTGGTGCCGCTTTTCAACGAGGCGGCCGGGCTGGTGTTGCTGCACGAGCGGCTCGGCGCCCTGGCGACTTCGCTGAGACAGCGCTATGGCCTCGCCTGCGAAGTGGTTTACATCGATGACGGCAGCGCCGACGCTACGCTCAGCGTCGCGCGGAGCCTCGTCGCCACTGCACTGGATGTCCAGGTGGTGTCGCTGTCGCGTAATTTCGGCAAGGAAGCCGCCTTGATGGCGGGGCTCGATCATGCCCGGCGCGGTGCCGTTTTGTTCATGGATGGCGATGGCCAGCATCCGCCCAACCTGGTGGAGAAGCTGGTCGGGCACTGGATCGATGGCGGCTACGACGTGGTCTATACGGCGAAAGCGCACCGCGACAACGAACCGGTCCTGCGTCGCCTTGCCGTGCACGGCTTCTACGCGCTGATCAACTGGGGCGCACGGCAGAAAATCCCCGAAGACGCCGGCGACTTCCGGCTGCTGTCGCCGCGCGCAGCCGCGGCGTTGCGGCAGTTGCCCGAGCGCAATCGTTTCTTCAAGGGCCTCGCAAGCTGGATCGGCTTTCGCCAGATCCGGGTCGATTACGAGCCCGCCACCCGCGCGCACGGCATGACCACCTTCAGCCCGGGCCGCTTGATCGGCCTTTCCATCGAGGGGTTGACGTCATTTTCCGTGGCGCCGCTGCGGTTTGCCAGCCTGCTCGGCGTGGTGCTGGCAACCGTCGCTTTCCTGTTCGGTCTTTCGATTCTGTGGGAGACCTGGGTTGTCGGCAAGTCGGTGCCAGGTTATCCGTCTCTGGTCGTCGGCCTGATGACCATCGGCGGCGTGCAGCTCATCATGATTGGCATCGTCGGCGAATACATCGGCAAAATCCTTTCCGAACTGAAGGCGCGCCCGATCTACTTTGTGGCCGAGCACAGCGAAAAGCATGCCGATATTGAAACGCCCGCCGGTGAGCGCGAACGGACCGCCGCAGAATGAACGGCGATGCTCTGCCGCGCCGGTTCTGGCTCTGCGCCGACGATTACGGTCTCAGCCCCGGCGTCAACCGCGCGATCCGCGACCTGATCGAACGCGGGCGTCTCAACGCGACCTCGGCGATGGTGGTCGGACCTGCGCTTGGCCGTGAGCAGGTCGACGCGCTCAGGGATGCGGCGGCGGCCAGTCGGCGCTGCAGCATCGGCCTGCATGCGACCCTGACCGCGCCGTTCCATCCGCTGACCATGCATTTCCAGCCGCTCGACGGCGGGCTATTCCCGGCGTTTCCACAGATGCTGCGCGCCGGCCTGCTGCGGCGCCTCGATCCTGAAATCATTCGCGCCGAATTGAGCGCGCAGATCGCGGCCTTCATCGAGTTGTTCGGCCGCGCGCCGGATTTCGTCGACGGCCACCAGCATATTCAGCTGTTTCCGCAGGTGCGCAACGCGTTTCTGGCGGCCGTGAAAGAAACCGCGCCCGGCGCCTGGGTGCGCCAGGGCGGCCGCCGTCAACCGCTGATGCGACGGCTCGGCACGCCGAAGGCGTTGTTGATCGATATGCTGAGCATGCAGTTCCGGCGCAGCGCGTCACGCGCCGACATCGCCTGCAACCCGGCGTTTGCGGGCGCTTATGACTTTTCGAAAGCCGCGGATTTCGGGGAATTGATGCAGCAGTTTCTCGATGGCCTGCCGGACGGCGGACTGGTCATGTGCCATCCCGGCTTTGTCGACGACATCCTGATCAGCCTCGATCCGCTGACCGCCCAGCGTGAGCGTGAATACGCATATCTCGCGGGCGAGGCCTTTCCGCGGCTGATGGCGTCGAACAATGTCACGCTGGCATGATCCCGGTCGTTTTGTCGCGGTTGCAAATTTAATGATGGGCGGCACTACTTGCGACCTAAAGCGTCCCTACATCTGGCCCGCGCTCGGCAGCCGAGCAAAGTGGAGAACGCCATGAACCCGCAAGAACGCCAGTTGGTTGACGACCTTTTCGATCGGCTCTCGAAGCTGGAAACCGCGCCGCGCGATCCGGACGCCGTCGCCGCCATCGCGCAAGGTCTGCGCCGGGCGCCGAACGCGGTCTATGCGCTGGTCCAGACCACCCTGCTGCAGGACGAAGCACTGAAGCGCGCCCATGCCCGCATCCAGGAACTGGAAGGCGGCGAACCCGAACGGCAGCAATCCGGCGGGTTCCTCGATTCGATGCGCGACGCCATATTCGGACAAACCCCGGCGCGCGGTTCGGTGCCGAATGTTCGCCCGCCCGAGGTCGGCGGCCGCCCGGCCTGGAATACAGGCCAGGTATTGCAGCAGGGGCCAGGCCCGGGACAGTACAACCAGGGTCAATATGGCCAGCCCTACGGCGCGCCGCAGGCGCCTGTCGGCGGCGGCGGTTCGTTCCTTGGGACCGCTGCGGCGACAGCAGCCGGCATGGTCGGCGGCGGCCTCCTGATGAGCAGCATTCGGTCAATGATGGGCGGAGGTCATCAAAGCGGTTATGGCGATTCGGCAGGTCTCGGCGGCGGCAGCCGCACGCCATGGAGTTCGGATCAGTCCGGCGGCGATCTCGCGCGCGACGCTGGCCTCAACGATATCGGCTCGGGCGGTCATCGCGTCGACGACGATTCGCACTCCGGATTTTTCGATTCTGCGTCCAATGATCAGGCCGATATGGACCTCGACTCCGACAATTTCGGCGGCGACGGAGGCGACAGCGACTCCGCCTGACAACCGCTCTGCCGACATGCGCGGCATGCGTAAGGCGGATTCGCGATCAGTCCGCCCTGACGCCATGAGCGAGGCGGACGCGTCAGGCCGACCGCGCCGTCATCCTTGGAGTCTGGCCGAAAAGCAGCCGTAGTTTTCTCACCCACTCGCAGCGGATTGGAGATGATTCGCTTTCCGTCATGGCCCGGCTTCGTCCCGGCCATCCACGTCTTTCTTGCCTTAGCGGTCAGGGCATGGATGCCGGGCACGAGGCTGGACATGACGACGACGCAAAACGGCCGCCCGTCGGGCGGCCGTTTTCGTTCTCCCGAAAACACTCTCAGAGCACGACAACCTTGGCGCCGACGTTGACGCGGCCATACAGGTCGATCACGTCCTCGTTGCGCATGCGGATGCATCCCGACGATACGTTGGTACCGATGGTCCACGGCTCGTTGGAGCCGTGAATGCGATACAGCGAAGACCCCAGATACATGGCGCGGGCGCCGAGCGGATTTTGCGGCCCGCCTTCCATGTGCCGCGGCAGGTCGGGACGGCGCGCCAGCATTTCCGGCGGCGGCGTCCACGCCGGCCATTCCTTCTTTGCGGAGATCGTCTTGATCCCCGACCAGGTGAAGCCGGGGCGGCCGACGCCGATGCCGTAACGCATGGCCTTGCCGCCGCCCTGCACCAGGAACAGGAACTTGTTCGGCGTGTCGACCACGATGGTGCCGGCGCCTTCGCGGCCGCTGTAATCGACCATCTGCTTTTCGAATCTCGGATCGAACGCCGCATGCGCCGGTTCGATCGCATCGTCTTGCTGGCGCATCGACTGCTGCGGATCCATCGGCGGCAACAGCGCGCGTTGCGGTTCGTAAGACGGCTGCTGCTGATAACGCTGAGCGCGCGGCGGGCCTTCGTTGAACAGGAACTCGATGAAACCACCACCCATGACGGAACGTTCCGCGGAAGCGATGCGCGTCGGCCGCTGCGGCATCGGGTCGGCATAGACCACGGTAGGCTCGTTGGCTTCGATCGCAGCGGCCGGATTGACCGCGAGACATGATGCGCCGGCAAGCAGCGCGAGGGAGATTTTTCTGAACATCGACGTACTCTGTACTGTTTCGTCGTGGGTGCGCCTGGTGAGCGCGGCGGTTACACGCCATTAAGTAAAATCAAAACCTAATCGGTTTGGTAAACAAAACCGGCATTTCGATTCACCATGTCTTTGAAGCCGCCTGTTCCCGTTGTTAACGTTGATAATGCGTGAACGCGCGGCGTTCATGGTTAATCCTTGGTATCCGCAACAAAGTCTGCGTCATCACACGCCCGCCGCGTGAACCCGGCGTTAAATCCGCTCGGCTACAACGCTGGCATGAATTGGAGGATTTGAGATGCCGGTCCATCGCAAGCGCTTTCGTATCGAAGAGTCCTTTTTCGGCGCGACGCCGCGTCCGGCCGATGCCGATGACGGCGCCATGCCGATGCACCACGAAATCATGAATGAGCTGCGGGCCATGCGCGAACAGATGGCGAGCCCGCATCGCAGCGGCGCAGTCGTGGAAGGCATCATCGATCCGATTCCGCAACAGGTAAGCGATGCCGAGATGCTGCTGCAGACCTATCGCGCCCAGATCGAGCAATGCGAAAAGCTCAAGGTCGAACTCGACCTCATTCATGACGCCATCAACCGTACCAAGCAGGAAATCGCCGTGCTGCATGGCAAGAGCTTTGACGGCGCCGAAATGGCGAAAGTAACCGGCGAACTCGGCGCCGTGGTCGGCGGCACCGAACAGGCAACGCAGCAGATCCTGGAAGCCGCCGAGGCTATCGATCAGGCCGCGACCGCGCTCGCCAAGGTTACCTCGCCGGACCAGCAGCGGCTGCTCAGCGAGGAAATCCAGGAGCGCGTGGTTTCGATCTTCGAAGCGTGCAATTTCCAGGATCTCACCGGTCAGCGAATCAGCAAGGTGATGGCAACGATGAAATTCATCGAGCACCATATCACCGTCATGATGGACATCTGGGGCGGCGTCGACGCCATCAAGGCGCACGCGCCCGGTGCGATCGACGATCGCGTCGGCGATGCCCGCCTGCTGAACGGCCCGAAGCTCGCCGGCGACGCCGGTCACGCATCGCAGGACGATATCGACGCGATGTTTGGCTGACGCGCAACGGCCGTTACAAGCGAAGCATCATGGCCAGACTTGGCCGGGCTGGATTCACACCATCTCGTCATATGCGGGCTTGACCCGCGTATCCATCCTCTTCGAAAGAGTGGTTCGAAGGGGATGGATTGCCGGGTCGAGCCCACGGCTGTCCGGTTCATTGAAAGTATAGTCCAAGTTTCAGCTGATTTG
>NZ_CAXUNQ010000071.1:0-19334 GCF_964252615.1 uncultured Bradyrhizobium sp. | reverse complement strand
AATTCGTCCTGATCGGGTGGGAGGGTCGGGTCTTTGTCGGCGTCGGCTCCGACCACACCGACCGCAAGGTCGAGAGCTACAGCGTCACCGTGTCCAAGCAGATGTGCGATAAGCCGATTGCGTCGACGCTGTGGGAGCTCGAGGACGTCGCCGGTCACTGGGACCGGATGATCCTGCGCGCGTTTGCCTGGATCGGCGGCGCGCGGGTGCTTTATCAGGAGGGCACGCTCGATGCGATGTTGCCCGTGGAGGAACTGATCGGCGGTTTCGACGGCGCACGGCTGCCGGACGGTTGCGCCATGTTCGGCGGCACCTTTGCGGCCAAGGGAGGGATTCGCCCCGCCAGCCGGTTCGAATTCGAACTTGAAGACCCGGTGCTGAAACGCAGGATCGAACATGGCTACGATGTGATCGAGCTGCCGCTGCTGGGATGACGGCGAACGTTCACGGAAATCGGGTGGCGAGAAGCTGTGCGATTGGCGAAACTTGTGATCATGAAACCCGCCGCAAGTAAGATGGCCCGTCCCACACCGCCATCCGATGTCGCCAAGCGAATCGATGCGATCGACTGGGGGCATGTCATTGCCGATCTCGACGCCCAAGGATGCGCGGTGATCGAACGATTGCTCACGCCGCGGCAATGCGACGCGCTGGCCGCCCTTTATTCCGATGACACGCATTTCCGCAGCCGCATCGTCATGGGACGCCACGGATTTGGCCGTGGCGAATACAAGTATTTTTCCTATCCGCTGCCGGATCCGATCGCGGCGCTGCGTCCGGCGCTCTATGCGCATCTTCAAAGCGTGGCCAATCGCTGGAACGAAGCGATGGGCATCGACATCAGCTATCCGGACAGTCACGAGGCGTTCCTGAAGCGGTGCCACGCCGCCGGGCAAACCCGCCCGACGCCGCTGCTGCTGCAATACGGCGCAGGCGATTACAACTGTCTGCATCAGGATCTCTACGGCGAACATGTATTTCCGCTGCAGGTCGCGGTTCTGCTGTCCGAACCGGCCCACGATTTCACCGGCGGCGAGTTCGTGCTGACCGAGCAGCGCCCGCGCATGCAGTCGCGCGCCGAAGTAGTGCCGCTGCAGCAGGGCGACGCCGTGGCATTCGCGGTGCATCACCGGCCGGTGCAGGGCAGTCGCGGGTTCTACCGCGTCAACCTGCGCCACGGCGTCAGCCGCGTCCGCTCGGGCAAACGCCACACGCTTGGCGTGATCTTTCATGACGCGAAGTAGTTTCGGACGCCCGCTTTCCTTCCGGACGTTGTCAGGTCTATGCTTCGTAACGGGAGCGGCAGGACCATGAGCAACCTCGAGCCGACGCAGACGCGCGTCGTAAACCGCAGCGCTACCGGCGTTTATCTGGCGATCCTGCAACTGGTGTTCACGCTGGGCTGGACCGTCTATGTGATCTACCTGCCGCGGCTGGCCGCGCAGGTTGGCATCGCGCCCGCGACCGTGATCCTGATCCTCATGCTCGATCAGGCGATTTTCACCGTTACCGATACCGCGATGGGAATTTTCGCCGACAAAATTACGCCCGTTGTCGGCCGGCTTGGCGTGTTCGTTGCGTCGTTGACGGCGTTGTCGTGCGCCGCCTTCATGGCGCTGCCCTTCATCGCCGAAACCGGGCCGAGCTCTCAAGCCTTGTTCATTGCACTGATTGTGATCTGGGCGATCACCTCCTCGGCGCTGCGCGCGCCGCCGCTGACGCTGCTCGGCAAATACGGTGCCAGGCCACAGCTCCCGTTCCTCTCGGCGCTCGTGATGCTCGGCTATGGCGTCGCGGGCGCGGTGTCGCCATATCTCGGCGCCGCCTTGCGCAACCAGGACCCGCGGCTGCCGTTCGTGATTTCCAGCGTGGTGCTGTTCATTACCGCGATGGCGCTGTCCAAGGTTGAACGCGATCTAGCGCAAGCGCCGCGAGTGGAAACAAAACAACTCGTGCCTGCAAGGCCGCTCGGCACGGTGCCGGCAGCCTTCATCGCCGCGATGGTGATCCTCGCGCTCGGCTATCAGCTGCATTTTTCCATCAACAGCACGCCGTTCTTTTTGCGCTTTGCCAAACCTGCCGATCTCGAATGGCTGCTGCCGGTATTCTGGATCGGTTTCAATATCGCCATGTTTCCGGCCAGCGTCGTCGTCAAGCATCGCGGTGGCCTGCTGGTGATGGGCGCCGCCGGCCTGCTCGGCGCCGGCGCGGTACTCGCCGCCGAGATGGCCGGCAGTCTCAACATGCTGATCGCCGCGCAATTCATGGCCGGGGCTGCGTGGGGTTGCATGCTGATGAGCGCTGTATCCGCCGGACTGGCGATCGGCCAGACCGGCGCCGAAGGCAAGGTTGTCGGTCTGGTATTCTCGGCGCTGGCGCTGGCGACCTTTGCGCGCATGGCGGCCGTCGCCGGAGGATTGCAGAAACTGCCGGACTATGCGCCGTTGCTGCATTGGGCGCCGGTGGCGTGCTGGTCGGTGGCAGGGGCCGGACTGTTGGTGCTGGCGGCGGGGAGGATGCGGCGGAGCGCGCAGGCAACATAGCTCGTCATTTCGGAATGCGCCTCTTGGCGCAAGCCTGGAATCCATACTCACGACGGCGGTTATGGATTCCGGGCTCGCGCTTCGCGCGCCCCGGAATGACGGTTAAGGCTTGGCCGTGTGAATAAACGGCCAGGGGCTAGCCTCGGAACCGGTCGGCACCTCGATGTCGATCAGATATGGTCCGCCGTCGGCCAGCGCCTTTTCCAGAGCGACGCGGAAACCATCCGGCGAAGCGACGCGCGCGGCGCCGACGCCAAAGGACTCGGCCAGCTTTACAAAGTCCGGATTGACCAGGTCGGAGGCCACCACCCGGCCGTCGAAACGCTCGATCTGGTCGCGCCGTACATTGCCGTATGAATTGTTGTTGAATACCAGCGTCACTACGCCGATGTTGTACTGAACCGCGGTAGCGAGCTCCTGCACGGCAAACATGAAGCCGCCGTCGCCTGTGATCGCGACCACGGGCCGGTCGGGATGCGCGACCTTGGCGCCGAGCGCGGTCGGGAAGCCCGAACCCAGCGTGCCTTGATAGCCCGAGGTAATGAAGGTGCGCGGCTGATAGACCGGGAAACCGTACCACGACGCAAACCCGACCTGCGACAGTTCGTCGGTGACGATGGCGCCCGCCGGCAGAACCTCGCGCAGGATATTCAAGTAAGCCATCTGCGGCTGGATCGTCTGGATCTGTTTGAGCGCGGCTGCCGAGGCGTCACGGATCGCGGCGCGGCGATCCTTGGTTTTCAGATAGGCACGCCTGCGCACCGCTGCGAGCAAGTCGCGCGTACCGGCCTGCGCGTCGGCGATCACCGCGACGTCAGGGGTGTAGCGGCGCATTTCAGACGGATCGATATCGATGCGAATGGATTTCAGCGCCTCGGGACGAAACGGCCAGCGCGACATCGTCGCCAGTTCCAGCCGGGTGCCGATTCCGATCATCAGATCGGTGTCCGGCCACAGCCGGTATGCCGCCGCCATGCTCAGGCCGAGCTCATGCGCGTTGCTGACGATGCCGCGTCCGCTGCGGAACGCCACCACCGGCGCATCGATCAATTCCGCAAGTTCAAGGATTTCGTCGGCGGCGTGGATGGCGCCGCTGCCGACGAAGATCATCGGCGCGCGGCTTGCTGCGACCAGCGCAGCGGCGTCCTTGACGCGGTCAGTGTCCGGAAGCGGCGGCGGCAGAATGCCGAACGGTTCTGAAGCGCCGACGTCCGCGCGCTGCGTGAACACATCCCATGGCATTTCCAGTGCAACCGGGCCGCGGCGACCCGACATCATTTCCTGGAACGCGCGCGATACCAGCGAAGGCGCGGCACCGGGATATTCGATACGGTCGGCCCATTTGACGAAACTGCGCAGCGTCGCGAGTTGATCCGGCATTTCGTGCAGATGGCCACGGCCCTTGCCGAGGAATTGCGTCGGTACCTGGCCGGTGAGGCAGAGCACCGGCTCGTTGGCGCCATACGCGGTGAGCAGTGCAGCACCTGCATTCAGCACGCCGGGGCCAGGCACCACGCTGAAGACGCCGGGCCTACCGGTCGAGCGCGCATAACCAAAGGCCATGTAGCCGCAGGCCTGCTCGTGCCGCGCGCCTATCACCTTCAGTTGCGCCTGCTGGAACGCGTCAAAAAGGCCATAGATCTGCGCGCCGGGCAGACCGAACACAGTATCGACGCCGTGCGCAACCAGTCCATTGACGATCGCTTCGCCGCCCGTTGCTGCTGCCATGATGCTTTCCAATCGTTCTTCTTTCGTCTTGCCCGGACAAGTCCTGCTAGATTCACACATTGCGTCATACGCGGGCTTGACCCGCGTATCCATCGCTTCAACACGACTTTGCGAACAAGATCGATTGCCGGGTCAAGCCCGGCGATGACGGCAGATATGTGCATATAGTACGGACGAACCCGGCCATGACAATTAAACTTCGTCGATCACGCCGTTGCGCAGCAGGCCGATGCCTTCCGCTTCCACCTCGATGACATCGCCCGGTTTCAGGTAGCGCGGCGGATCGAACCGCGCGCCGGCGCCGGTCGGCGTGCCCGTGACGATGACGTCGCCCGGCACCAACGTGGTGAATGTCGAAATGTAATTGATCAGATAGCGGAAGCTGAAAATCAACCGGCTGGTGCGGTCATCCTGGCGCAATTCGCCGTTGACCCGCGTCGTGAGGCGGATATCCGCGATCTGTGCTTCGTCGACGTAGGGGACAATCCATGGGCCGAGGCTGCCGGTGGAATCAAAGTTCTTGCCTTGGGTGACGTTGAATTTCGCGTGCCGTACCCAGTCGCGAATGGTGCCTTCGTTGCAAAGCGTGACGGCGGCGATGTGATCCAGTGCTGCGCTTTCGGGAATGTGGCGTCCGGCCTTGCCCATGATCAGCACGACTTCGCCCTCGTAGTCGAGCTGTGCCGACGCGCGCGGCCGCACCAGCGGCGTCCCGTGGCCGACGAAGGAACGCGGCGTGCGCATGAACATGCTCGGATATTTCGGCGCGGCCTGGCCGTCTTTATATTCGGCGTTGCGGTCGGGATAGTTGACGCCGATGCAGATGATCTTTTCCGGCGCCGGTATCGGCGGCCGCCATGTGATGGCGTCCGGCGCGAAGTCAGGAGAATGCCGCGCGGATTCGTCCGCGACCTTCATCAAGGCACCAGCGGCGATCACCTCGCGCAGCGTGGGATACTCCTTGGCGAACCGCGCGCTGAGATCGAGGATGCCGCCATCCGTCACGGCGCCGTATTTGGTCGTTCCGTCGGTGGCGAACGTAGCAAGACGGGGAGGAGAGGTCATTCGGAGTTCCGAGCTGGAAGACGCAGGAGTATATCCGTCATTGCGAGCGTAGCGAAGCAATCCGGAAGGCGCCAAGCAAGGACCGGTTGCTCTGCCGCTTCGCTCCTTGCAAGGACGGCGGGCTACTCCAGGCCCGGCTCCATCCCCTTGGCCCTGATGATCGCCACGGCAGCCGGCGTCTTCAGATAGGCGATAAAAGCCTTGGCGGCTTCCGCCTCTTTGGTATCCCCCGCGATGGCCGCCGTGAACACCAGGTCATTCTGCAAATCGGCCGGCAAAGGCCCGGCGAGTTCCACTCCGGGAGCCATCAACACGTTGATCAGGAACACTCCGGCTTCGGCATCGCCCTGGGCGACCGCCTTCGCGATTTCTCCGGTGGAGGTCTGCGGCACCATTTTGGCCTTCATCGCCTCGGCAATACCGAGCCGTTCGAACACGCTGGAAACATAGGCTCCCGCCGCACTTGCCGGCAAAAAGGTGATGGATTTCGCGTCGAGCAGCATCTTCTTCAGCGCATCCGCTGTGCTGATGTCTGGTTTCGGCGTGCCAGCCCGAACAATGACCCCATAGCCGACGCGGGCGATATCCGTGGTCGGCCCCGGGGCGAAGCGGGCCTTCGCTTCGGCGTTCTTGAATACGTCGACGGGAACGACACCAAGGTCGAACGACGCGCCCGACGTTGCCAGCTTGATCAAATTGGGCGTGGAATCGAAGTGAATGGTGAGGTTATGGCCGCTGGCGCGCTCGAATAGGGGAGCAAGTTCGTTGAGCGGCCCGGTCATGGACCCGCCGGCCAGCACTCGGAGGTCGGCAGCGCGAATATCTGTTATCGACGAGATGACAAACACCAATCCGAATATTGAGGCGGCCGCAGCGCGCAAAGGCTTTGTCATGGGTTTCCTAATCAGCAATCGTCACATCCGCCGTAAACAGCGGCTCGCGGATCTCCTGGCCGGGAAACGGCGAGCCCTGCTCAAACCAGGAACGGGGCGCCGGCGCGCCCCACAGCGTCTGCCGCCGCGGGTCTTTGAGCGACCAGCGCATCGGCTCGTGGTCGTGGTCCATCGTAAAATAATCGCTGGTGTAGAGTTCGAGCCTGTGGCCGTCGGGATCGCGCACGTAAAGAAAGAATGCATTGGAGATGCCATGGCGGCCGGGACCGCGCTCGATGTTCTTCAAAAAACCGCTCGACGCCATCACGTCGCATAAATGCAGGATATTCATCGCGGTTGGCACCCAATAGGCGAAATGGTGCAGGCGCGGGCCCTTGCCATTGGTGATCGCAAAATCGTGCACGTTGCCCTTGCGGTGCATCCAGGCGGCGGCGATGCGGCCGTTGGGGCCGTCTTCCTCGCCGTATTCGGTGAGGCGGAAGCCGAGCCGGGCGTAAAAGTCGACCGTGTCCTGCACTTCCGCCGCGAACACGTTAAAATGGTCGAGGCGTTGCGGGTGGCAGCCCTTGTAGAGATCGTAGCGGCGCAGCAGATGCGGGCGCCGGTCCATCGCGGCATAGAGCTCGATTCCGAAGCCGAACGGATCGGTGAATTGCAGGGTTCGGCCTTGGAATGGGCGTTCCACAAAACTGTAGGTGAGGCCGTTCTCGGCGAAGAACACCCCGGCATTGTCGAGATCCTTCTCGTTGCCGACCTTGAAGCCAAGCCGGGCGCATCCCGGGACTACCGCCTTCCGGAGCACCAGCGAGTGATGCTGGTGCTCTTCGCTGCCGCGTAAATATATGGCGTTGTCGTCGTGATCCTCGACGTGAAGCCCGATGGTGTTTTCATAGAACTCGCGGCTGGTCTCGAGGTTCGTTACGTCGAGCACGGCGTGGCTCGACCTTATGATGTTGAACGGCGGATCGAAGATGTGGGTCGGAACGGGCATTGAATTATATCCCCAGCCGCTGAATTCTGTGCGTGCCGCGCGCGAGCGAAACGTGCTTGGTTTCCATGTAGAAGTCGAACGAATAATCGCCGCCGTCGCGGCCGATGCCGGACGACTTCATGCCGCCGAACGGCGTCGGCAGGTGACGGACGTTTTCCGAATTGAGCCAGATCATGCCGGCCTCCAACGCATCCGCGACACGCAACGCGCGGCCCATGTCGGAAGTCCAGACATAGCCGGCGAGGCCGTATTGCACCGCATTGGCGATTCCGACGGCTTCGTCCTCGTCGCGGAACGTGATCACCGTCAGGAAGGGGCCGAACACTTCCTCCTGCGCGACGCGCATGTCGGCTTGTGCGCCGGTGACCAGCGTCGGCGCCACATAATGCCCGCGGCCGGGGCCGTCATGCGGCTTGCCGCCGACGGCGATGATGGCGCCGTCCTCTCGCGCGATGTCGAAATAGGAGCAGACCTTTTCCAGATGCCGCTCGTGAATCAGCGGGCCGATTTCGGTTGCGGGATCGAGCGGATGCCCGACCTTCAACGCCTTCACCCGGGCGGTGAGCTTCTCGATAAATCGTTCCGCGATGCCGCGCTGGACCAGCAGGCGGCTCGACGACGTGCAGCGCTCGCCGTTGAGCGAGTAGATCATGAACACCACGGCGTCGAGCGCGCGGTCGAGATCGGCGTCGTCGAACACGATCACCGGGTTCTTGCCGCCGAGTTCGAAATGCACGCGCTTCAGCGTCGGCGCGCCCTGCGCCATGATCGCCGATCCGGTGGCGCTTTCGCCGACAAATCCGATCGCCTTGATGGCGGGATGCTCGGTCAGGGCCTTGCCGGCCTCTTCGCCAAACCCATGCACAGTGTTGAGCACGCCATCGGGAACGCCGGCCTCTTTGACCAGTCGTGACAGCAGATCTGCGGTCACCGGCGACCATTCCGCGGGCTTGTGCACCACGGTGCATCCGGCAGCCAGCGCCGGCGCGATCTTCCAGGTCGAGAGCATAAACGGCGTATTCCACGGCGTAATGACGCCGACGGGACCGATCGGCACCCGGGTCGAAACGTTCCAATGCTCGTCACCGGGCATGTTGAAGCCGTCACGGGCGTCCGCGCATTTGTCGGCGAAAAAGCGGAAATTTTCCGCGGCCCGGATCGCGGCCTTGGCCATGAAACGATATGCCTGCCCGGTATCGATGCATTCCAGCACGGCGATATCGTCGGCGCGATCCTCGATCGCATCGGCAACGCGGTGCAGCAGCTTTTTGCGCATCGTCGCGGACATGGCGCGCCAGGCCTTGAAGGCCTGCGAAGCGGCGGTTGCCGCGCGGTCGACATCCTGGGCATTGCCGCGTGCAACGGACGCCAGCACCGCGCCGTCGACCGGGGACTTTGTTTCAAAGGTCGCGCCGGATATGGACGGAACGAGCTTGCCGCCGATCAGGTGGCCGATGCCGTCCGCTTTCAGTTTCTCCAGCAGCGGGGCGGCGCGATCCTTGTTGGTCTGAAACACATTGGACGATGTCACAACCTTATCCATGTGCCGGCTCCGCTTTCAACGCCTCATGGATGTTGTTGCGCTTCCAGCTCGTCTCCTTGTCGTTGATCTGCATGTCGAACGACAGCGCGAATTTGCTTTCCGCGAATACCGGATCGAGATAGGCTGACAGCGCCTTGAAAATATGTTCGCCGGCTTTCCGGCGCGTGGCAAGGTCACGACCTTCGCCGAGCCGCAATACCATATCGAGAAAGCTGAAATGCGCGCTGCCGTCGGCGATGGCGGAGTGCTGGCAACGGATGGCGCGAACGCGGATGCCGCCGAGGGGGAAAATCCCGGTTTCTACGGCGGCCTTGCGCACCTCCTCGACCACGGCCTGGATATCGACGCGGGACTCGAGGTTGGCGGAATATTCAAGTGTGAAATGCGGCATGTCGTGACTCACTCCACGGTGTTTTCGTCATTGCGAGAAGCGTGCGACGGCGTCATCCGGTCCTGCTGCAATGGGTCTGGATCGCCTCGCTTCGCTCGCAATGGCGGCATTTTTGGTCACTCTCAGGCGAAGTAGCAACTCACTGTACCATAGGGCCCATAGTCTGCCTGAATCGTGTCGCCTTTGCGCGCCTCGATCGGGCGGATGAACGACCCCGACAGCACCACCTGGCCGGGTTCCAGCGCAAGCCCGTGCGGCGCGATCTTGTTGGCGAGCCACGCTACGCCGGTTGCGGGGTGACCCAGCACGGCGGCGGCAAGGCCGGTCTCCTCCAACTGGCCGTTGCGATAGCACAGCGCGCCGATCCAGCGCAGGTCAGTTTCAAGCGGCCGCAGCGGACGGCCGCCGAGGACGATGCCGGCATTGGCGGCGTTGTCGGCAATGGTGTCGAAAATCTTTCGCGTCGATTTGGTCTTCGCGTCAACCCGCTCGATCCGCGTGTCGAGGATTTCCAGCGCCGGAACCACAAAATCCGTCGCGGTGAGCACGTCGAACATGGTGCAGTGCGGCCCGGCGAGGCGGTGCTTGATGATGAACGCCAGCTCGGCCTCGATGCGGGTTGCGATAAAGCGGTCGGTCGGCACCAGGCCGCCGTCGGCGAAGAACATGTCATCGAACAGAATTCCGGAATCCGGCTCGTCGATGGCGAGCGCGCTCTGCATTGCTTTGGAGGTCAGGCCGATCTTGTGGCCCTTGACGACGCGACCCTCGCCGACTTTGATCTCGACCCAGGCCTTCTGAATGGCATAGGCGTCGTCAATGGTGATGCCGGGATGATCCTGCGACAGCTGCCGGATTTGCGTGCGCGTTTTTTCCGCTTCGTGCAACCGCTCGGCGGCCAGACGAATCCAGTCGTTGCTTAATGTCATGGCGCGTTAATGCCAGTAGAAAAGGGCGGCGACCACCAAGGTAGCCGGGTAAGCGCAAATTTGCATGGTGATGCGAGGTGGACGCATAGCTCGGCCGTGCTTATTGTTTGAGCATAGAATGACGGTCGTCAACAGACGGAGCGCCGGGAAGGCCCGCGCCCGATGGTTGATCGATACGCCTTTTGGCTAACGGTTTATTCCATCATCCGAAATCATTGCGATATCAATTTACTCCGGTCCGGAGAGTCCGTAGATACGCATACGGTTCGCGCAGGCTGCGAACTGCAATCAAGAAGGCCGACAAAAAGTCCGGCCCTCAGGGAGGACCAATGAAGCTTACGCGACGCGATTTTGCGGCCGGTTTGGCCGCTGGTATTAGCGCACCCTACGTCATCGGCAGCGCACGGGCTCAGGCGGCGACCATCAAGATAGGCATGTGCGTTCCGGTTACGGGACCTGCGGCTGAGCAGGGCCTTTGGGCGCAGAACGGCGCCAAGCTTGCGCTGGCGGCCGTGAACAAGGCTGGCGGCATCCTGGGCAAGCAGGTCGAATTGATCATCGAGGACGACCAGACCACCAATCCCGGAATTGTGCTGGCGTTTTCCAAGCTCGCCGCGCAACCGGACATCGTCGCGTTCCTGGGTTCGATCCGCTCGACCCAGGTGATGGCGATGGCGCCCGATGTGCTCAAGCTCGGCAAGCCGGTCATGATCGGCGGTACAAATCCGGATCTGACCCATATGGGCAACCAGTGGCTGTTCCGCTTCCGTCCCAACGACAGCTATTCCGGCCGCGTCATCGCAGACTTCGGCGTCAACACCTTGGGCAAGAAAAAATGGGCAATCGTCCATTCCACCGACGCGTTCGGCACCGCAGGGGGCAAGGCGCTGTCGGAGGCGTTGACCAAACTCGGCGCGCCGCCGGTGCTCGATCAGGGCTATGCCAACCAGAGTCAGGATTTTACGCCCGTGGTGCTGGCGGTGAAGCAATCCGGCGCCGACGTGCTCGGCACCTATGTTACCTTCGAAAACGATCTTGGCATTTTTGCCAGGCAACTGCGGCAGCTCGGCGTCAACATTCCGTGGGTAGGCTCGCCCTCGGTGGTCGCGGTGTCGTCGACCAAGCTTGCGGGGCCGGCGTTGTTCGGCACCTACGGCGTGGCTGACTATGCGGAAGATTCCTCGGAGGCTTCGAAAGCGTTCGGCAAGGCCTATCGCGACGCCTACAAGACCGCGCCCGATAACCAGAGCGCCTGGCCCTACGACGCCATCACCATACTGGCCATGGCGATCAACAAGGCGGGGACCACGGAGCCTGCAAAAATCCGTGAGGCTATTCTGGCGATCAAGAAACATCCCGGCGCCGAAGGTGAATACAATTTCGACCAGAACGGCGACGGCCTGCACGGCTACAACGTCGTGAAGAACGAAAAAGGCACCATCGTCTACGACAAGCACATCGACTTCGACGATTGATCGTGCGGTCGGCCCCCTCGGACGCGAGGGGGCCGATTTGGCTTCCAGCATGCACAATTCTTAGCTTACCTTCCCACTGAGCGCCTTTCATGGATCTCGCACTGCAACTGCTTTTTACGGGCATCGGCATCGGTGCCGTCTATGCGCTGGTTGCGTTGGGTTTTGTTCTGATCTTTCGCGCCACCAATGTGGTGAATTTCGCGCAAGGCGAGTTTTCGATGGTCGCCGCCTACCTGATGGTGGTGTTCGCCGTCGATCTTGGCTGGCCATACTGGCTGTCATTCCTGATTGCGCTCGCCGGCATGGCGCTGCTCGGCGCCATATTCAACCTCGGGGTCTATTATCCGCTGCGCCACCGGACGTTTTTGCCGGTCATCATTGCGACCATCGGAGCCTCGATCCTGCTGGCCAATTCAGTGCTGGCGATCTATGGCCCGCAACCGCAGGTGCTGGAGGGCTGGTTCGACACCCCCGGCATCCAGCTTGGCTCGGTCTACCTCGACAGCCAGTATCTATTGATCATCGCGGTGACCATCGTGCTGGTGATTTTCAATTACTGGTTCTTCGAGCGCACCATGCTCGGCAAGAAGCTGCAGGCCACCTCGCAGGACAAGGAAATGGCCTCGCTGCTCGGAATTTCCGTCTCGACCATGATCATGATCACTTTTATCTATTCGGCGGTGCTCGGCGGTCTTGCCGGCATCCTGGTGGCGCCGGTGCTGTTTGTCTCGATCCAGATGGGCTCGACCATCGCGCTGAAGGCTTTCGCCGCCACCATCATCGGCGGTTTCGGAGACGTCACCGGCGCGATCATCGGCGGACTGTCGCTCGGCGTCATCGAAACCTTCGGCGCTGCATATGTTTCGGTGCCTTATAAGGATGCTTTCGCGTTCCTGGTGCTGGTGGCGTTCCTGGTGTTGCGGCCCCAGGGCATTTTCGGCGAACGGGTCGCGGAGAAAGCATGAGCGCGCCCTCCGACAACATGCCGATCGCGGCACCTGTCGTCCGTTCGAGGCCGCTGCTTATCAGGCATATGTTCTATTTCATCGGCTCGGCCCTCATGGTGGCGCTTGCCGCCACAATGCGGTTTGACGGCTACATCCTCAACATTCTGATGCAGGCGACCACCTTCGCGATCGCGGTGTTCGGTCTTTCCGTCGTGCTCGGTCTGTGCGGCCAGATCAATCTGGCCCAGGCGGCATTCTTCGGTTTCGGCGCTTACGCGGTCGGGATCGGAACCGCGGATTTCCACGCCAGCTATTGGGTCTGCCTGCTGGCCGGATGCCTGGTCTCGCTGCTGGCCGGGGCGGTGCTGGGGATGTCGACGCTGCGGCTCGGCGGGCACTACCTCGCGATGGTGACGATCTCGTTCCAGCAGATCGTCACGCTGATCATGATCAACGCCATCTGGCTGACCCACGGCCCGGACGGCGTGCCGCGGATCGGCCGCCCCGATCTATTTCAGTCCTCGCAAGCCTATCTGGCGTTCTGCGTCGCCGTGCTCGCGCTGGTCGGCTATTTCGTATGGCACCTGGCGGACACGCGGCTTGGACGCGCGATGCGCGCGGTGCGCGACAACGAACTCGCGGCTGGCGTCGTCGGCGTCGATGTGTTTCGCACCAAGGTGTATGCCTTTGCGCTCAGCGCGGTACTTGGGGGTCTGGCGGGCGGGTTGTTCGCGGGTGGCTTTGCCTATGTCAGCCCCGATCAGTTCTCCTTCGCCGAATCGGTGGTTTTTCTCACCATGTCCCTGCTCGGCGGCGTGGCGTCGCCGATCGGCTCGGCGATCGGCACCGGGCTGCTGATTCTGATCCCGGAATGGCTGCGTTTCCTCAAAAGCGTCCCCGGCCTCTATCTCGCGATCTACGGATTGTTTGTTATTCTCATCATCCGCTACATGCCCGATGGCATCTGGGGATTCGTCAACGTCGCGACCGGCCGCTGGCGAGCCAAGGCCAAGGTACATGCCCCAGGCCCTGCGCTGCAACTGGCGCCAGCCACGGTCGGCGGCGATATTGTGCTCGACGTGAAGGGCCTGTCCAAACATTTCGGAGGTCTCAAGGCCGTCGATGGCGTCGACATCGCGGTCAAGCGCGGCAGCGTTCATGCGCTGATCGGGCCGAACGGCTCCGGCAAGACCACGACGCTCAACGTGCTTTCCGGCCTCTACAAGGCCACCGCGGGCAAGGTCATCCTCGACGGAACCGATGTGACGGACATGCCGCCGCACCTGCGCACGGCCGCAGGCCTGGGGCGGACATTCCAGAACATCCGGCTGTTCCGCTCGATGACGGCGCTGGAAAATGTCGAAATCGGCGCCGAGCGGCCCGGCAACATGCTGATCGGCGGCGGCGGCGATGACGCATTGACCGAGCGCGCAATATCCGCGCTGACCTTTGTCGGTCTGGGTAGCCGCGCCAACGAATTGATCTCGAGTTTTTCCTATGGCCATCAACGGCTGATCGAGATCGCCCGGGCGCTCGCCGCCAATCCGACCTTGCTGCTGCTCGACGAGCCTGCGGCCGGTTTGAATTCCAGCGAGAAGCTCGAACTGCACGGATTGCTCAAACGGATTGCAGCGCAGGGCCTTACCATCCTGATCATCGATCACGACATGACACTGGTCTCGGAGGCCGCGCAGCACATCACCGTACTCAATTTCGGACGCCGCATCGCCGATGGCGAATCGATGGCGGTGCTGCGCCATCCCGACGTGGTTTCCGCCTATCTTGGGACCGACTGATGGCGCTGCTTCAAATCAACGATCTTATCGTGCGCTATGGCGAGATCGAAGCCTTGCGCGGTGTGTCGGTCAGCGTCGACGAAGGGCAGGTGGTGACGCTGCTCGGTGCCAACGGCGCCGGCAAGTCAACGACGCTGCGTGCGATTTCCGGCCTGGCAAAGCCCGCCGCGGGCGACATCCTGTTCGACGGCAAATCGGTGGCGGGGCTCGGACCCGAAGCCATCGTCCGGCTCGGCATTTCGCATGTGCCGGAAGGGCGGCGGGTATTTCCCGGCCTGACGGTGAAGGAGAACATCATGCTCGGCGCGTCGAACCGCCGCGTCGGGACCGCCGAATTGTCCCGCGAAGCCGACGCGATGTTCGACCTGTTTCCCGATATTCGCTCGTTTTCCGGCGCATTGGGCTGGACCCTGTCGGGTGGGCAATTGCAGATGGTGGCGGTGGCGCGCGGCTTGATGGCGAAGCCGCGGCTGCTGTTGCTCGACGAGCCTTCGCTTGGCCTGGCTCCGGTGATCGTGCAGGCGGTGTTCCGCATCATCTCGGAAATCAGGCGCAACACCACGGTGTTGCTGGTGGAGCAAAACGCGCGCATGGGACTTTCGGTGGCCGATCACGGCTATGTGCTGGAGACCGGCCGTATCGTGCTTCACGGCAAGCCCGATGAATTGTGGAGCAACGAAGCCATCCGCGCCGCCTATCTCGGCGGTCATGCCAAAGTCAGTGCCTAACAACGAGCGTCGCCATCATGGTCACAATCCAGGTTCAAAAGCTCATCGACTTCGTTTCGGACGTCTTCGCCCATTCGGAATCCTCGCCGCAGGAAGCCAGGCGCATCGCGACGTATCTCACCACCGCCAATCTCACGGGGCATGACAGCCACGGCGTCATCCGCGTGCCGGTCTACATCCGATGGAAGAAGATGGGCTCGGTCGTTCCCGACCAGACCGTCGACGTCCTGGTCGACACGCCCGCGCTGGCGGTGATCGACGGAAAATTCGGCTATGGACAAACCGTCACGCCGCAGGCCGTCCGGATCGGCATCGACAAATGCAAGGCCTCGGGACTGGCCGCCGTGGCGCTGCGCAACGCCGGGCATATCGGCCGCGTCGGCGACTGGGCGGAAATGGCGGCCGCCGAAGGACTGGTGTCGATTCATTTCGTCAATGCCGCAGGCTCGCTGCTGGTCGCGCCCTATGGCGGCGTCCAGAAGCGGCTGTCGACCGCGCCGTATTGCGTCGGCATACCGCGCTTGGGGCAGGACCCGATCGTGCTCGATTTCGCCACCTCGATTGTCGCAGAAGGCAAGGTGCTGGTGTCGAGCCGCGGCGGCAAGAAACTGCCGAAGGGCGCGTTGGTCGACCACGATGGCACGCTAAGTGAGGACCCGGCGGTGCTGTATGGCCCGCACGCCAAGGACGGCCCGCGCGACCACACCAAGGGTACGGGCGCGATCCGTGCGTTCGGCGAGCACAAGGGCTCAGGCCTGGCATTTATCTGCGAACTGCTCGGGGGCGCGCTGACCGGCACGGGTGCGACCGCGCCGGACCGGCGGTTCGCCAACGGCATGCTTGCTTTCTATGTCGATCCTAAGGTGGTCGACACCAGCAATTTTTTCGATGGCGAGATATCCCGTTACGCCGATTTTATCCGGGCGACCAAGCCGATGGCCGGCGTTGACGCGGTCCTGATCCCCGGCGACCCGGAACGAAAAATGCGCGCCGACCGCACTGCAAACGGCGTGCCCTTGCCGGATGACACCTGGGCTGCAATTGTGGCCACCGCGCGTGAAGTCGGCGTGAGCGAGCGAAGCATCCAGCAGGCCACGGCGTGATTTTTTTCATCGTCATTCCGGGGCGCGCTCTTCGCACGAACCCGGAATCCAGAAGTTTCATGCTGCTTCTGGATTCCGGGTCTGCAAGCTTCGCTCGCATCCCGGAATGACGGCTGATTAGGACAACAGGGGAGGAAACATCATGGCAAATAAGGTGAAAGAAATCTGGGCATCGGGCAAGGCGGTGGTGAATGCGTGGCTCGCGATTCCGTCCGGATTTTCCGCCGAAGTGATCGCGCAATGCGGGTTCGACAGCGTCACCGTCGACATGCAGCACGGCGTGCAGGATTATCAATCGATGGTGCAATGCTTCCAGGCCATGCATGCGCATCCGGTGACGCCGATGGTCCGCGTCCCGTGGAACGAGCCGGGCATCGTCGGCAAAGTGCTGGACGGCGGCGCCTATGGCGTGATCTGCCCGATGATCAACACCAAGCAGGAATGCGAGAACCTGGTCGCCTACAGCAAATATCCGCCGCGCGGCACCCGTTCGAACGGTCCGATCCGTTCCGGCATGTACGGTTCGGCCGGCACGTATCAGCAGACGGCCAACGATGAAATCGTGTTGCTGCCGATGATGGAAACCAGGACCGCCGTCGAAAACATGGAAACGATCCTCGACGTCGAGGGCATCAACGGCGTTTACATCGGCCCTTCCGATCTCGGCTTTTCCTACGGCCTGGTGCCGAAGCTCGACCGCGACGAGCCGGAGATTCTCAAGATCTACGAGAAAATCATCAAGGAATGCGGCAAGCGCGGGCTGTATCCCGGCATCCACTGCAGCGGCGCCGAAGGCGCGTCGCGCGCTATCAACATGGGCTTCAAACTGGTGACCCTGGCCAATGAAAGCGGGCTGATGGCAACCTATGCGAAGATGCAGATCATGGAGACAAGGAAGAATTCGAACGGCAAGGCGTGACGCCGGGATGTCATTGCCGGGCTCGAGCCGGCAATCCATCTTGAAAATGATTTTCCGAGATGGATGCGCGGATCAAGCCCGCGCATGACGATTGCATTTCTTGGCAAGGAGACCCACCATGGCGCCGGCACCGGTAATCAGTCTGCATCCTGACGATAGCGTGATGATCGCCCGCACCAGCCTGATGCCGGGCGTCGAGGTCGCGACAGGTGTCATCACCCTCGATCGTATTCCCGCCGGTCATAAGGTCGCGGTCCGCTCCATCGCCGTCGGCGAACCGGTCAGGCGCTATGGCCAGATCATCGGCTTTGCAACAATACCGATCGCGCCGGGCCAGCACGTCCATGTGCAGAATATCGGCATGGGCGAGTTCACCAAGGATTATGCGTGGGGAGTGGACGTCAAGCCGACGCCGAACTTTGATTTGCCCGCGACATTCCAGGGCATCAAGCGCCGCGACGGGCGTGTCGCCACCCGCAACTACATCGGCATCCTGACCTCGGTGAATTGCAGCGCCCACGTGGCGGGCATGGTGGCCGACGTGTTCAAGAAAAATCCGTTTACCGGTTACGATCCGCTGGCAGACTATCCAAACGTCGATGGCGTGGTGGCACTGACGCACAAGACCGGCTGCGGCATGACGCAATTGGAGCCGCTAACGGTTCTGCGCCGCACGCTCGGGGGCTACGCACGGCATGTGAACTTCTCGCATGTCATCATTCTGGGTCTTGGTTGTGAGATGAACCAGATCGGCGGGTTTCTCGAAGAACAGCGACTGGCGGGCCGTCTGCGCGCGCTCGACATTCAGGATGTCGGCGGCTCGCGCAAGACCGTCGAGAAAGCGGTGGCATTCGTGCACGAGGTGCTGGCGGATTCCAATCATGTGAGACGCGAACCATGTTCTGCAAGCGAACTGATGGTGGCGTTGCAATGCGGCGGCTCGGACGGCTATTCAGGCGTCTCGGCCAATCCCGCGCTGGGGGCGGCAAGCGACATCCTGGTGCGGCATGGCGGCACGGTCATCCTGTCAGAGACGCCGGAGACCTATGGGGCGGAACATTTGCTGACCCGTCGCGCGATCAGCCGCGAGGTCGGCGAGAAGCTCGTCGCTTTGATGCGGTGGTGGGAGGATTACACCGAGCGCAACAACGCGGAGATGGATTCCAATCCGAGCCCGGGCAACAAGGCCGGCGGCCTCACCACGATCCTGGAAAAGTCTCTCGGCGCGATGGCGAAGGCGGGCAGTACCAATCTCGTGGACGTGGTGGCCTATGCCGAGGCGGTCACGAAAAAGGGTTTCAATTTCATGGACACGCCGGGCTTTGACCCGGTGGCGGCGACGGGCCAAGTGGCGGGCGGCGCCAATCTCGTGTGCTTCACCACCGGGCGCGGCAGCGTGTTCGGTTGCAAGCCGTCGCCCTCGATCAAGCTGGCGACCAACACTCCGATGTTCAAGCGGATGGAAGAGGACATGGACGTCAATTGCGGCACCATTCTCGACGGCGAGGAGACGGTGCAACAATGCGGCCAGCGCATTTTCGAACTGATGCTGAAGACGGCCTCCGGCCGGCCGACCAAGAGCGAGAGTTTCGACTTCGGCAGCGCCGAGTTCGCGCCGTGGGTGCTTGGGGCGACGATGTAGGCGGAGAATCCGCATAACCGCCGTACCCGCGCAGGCGCGACCCATCCGGCAATCCATTCCCCTCGACGACTCTTCCGAAGATGGATGGATGCGCAGGTCAAGCCCGCGCATGACGAGAGGTGTGAATCCAGTAGGGACAAGCCCGGCCATGACGCGGAGCTGGAGCTGCGCCGCCGAGGGAGGGACGGCGTGGTCTACGTCATGCGCGGCAAAGCCAGGCATGACAGCGCGGCCTACGTCATGCCCGGTACAAGGCCGGGCAGCGCGTTCAACGTCATGGCCGGGCTTGTCCCGGCCATCCACGTCTTTGCTCCACATCGGAAAGAAGACGTGGATGCCCGGCACAAGGCCGGGCATGACGGCGAGATGTGTGCATCCAGTAGGGCTTGACCTGGCAATCCATCCGCTTCGAAACGGACTCTTTCCGAAGATGGATGGATGCGCGGGTCAAGCCCGCGCATGACGAGAGGTTGTTTCAACGCGGCCGCGGAGCGGCGGATTACGCTTCCAGGGCGGATCGGCGGCCCCGACCACGACGAACCGCAGATCGGGCGTTCACGCACTTGTGAATGTATACCTATCCCCGCTCTTCAAACCTCGCTTATGCTGACCGTGTCCTGCCCCACTACAGGGGCGCTCGC